>JBCCMR010000076.1:0-11273 GCA_039026255.1 Pseudomonadota bacterium | reverse complement strand
CCCAAAACTCGGGCTCAAGGGACACACTGGTGCGGTGTCCGCGCAAGGTAAGCGAGTGTTTTTGTGGCCGCCCGTAGGCACCGTCATCGCCGGGGGCCGCGCGCACCAATTGCGCCTTAGCCCCAAGCGCGCAGCTCGCCCACGGCGCGGCCCAAGGGTCGGATCGGCGGGCCGTAGGCTAGCGGGTGGTCGCGCAGCTGGGGCAGATGGGCAAAGATTGCCTCCCGGTCGTCATCGTTGAGCGACGCCAGCGCCGCCGGGGATGGGTAGAAGCTCTCGGTCGGGGTCCCTTCCAGGTAGATGAGCTGATGCTCATCGAAAAGGAGGTGCAGATATTCGGTGTTTAGCGGGGCGGCCAAAGGCTCCACCGTTGCGCCGTCGATCAGGTCATGGGCCGTCAGTAGCTGCCCCGCCTGGGCGCCGTGTTCTATCAGCATGCGGTGCAGGGGCGATACGGCCACGGGCGCGGCGGGAAGGCCTGGCCCGAAGGTGTCTGCGGCGATTAACACCGGGGTCAGGTGGGGCGTTGCGTGGAGCCGGGCGCGGGTAATATCGCGCCGCCCGATCCAGCGCAGCGGTTGCAAACCATGATCTACCGTGTGGATTAGATCGCCGGGGCGGAGCGCCTCCACAGGCATATCGCCAAAAGCCGTAAGCACCCGCGCGCCGCGAGTGAAGCAGACCATGGTGTCCTGGGTGCTGGCCAGGGGGCTGCGGCTAGGGCGGATGTCGAGTATTGCCTCCCCCCGGGCCACGGTGCCCGAGAAAAGAGCGATGCGTTTGATATCGCCTTGCCCATCGGCGCGGCCGAGGCCGGCAAACCGCACCGGACGCACGCGTCGGGTGCCGGGGTTCACCACACCGGACCATGCCACACCGCCAGGCGCCGTCCGAACCCGATAGGCGGTGCCCGCAATATCGACTGTCGGGCCCGCGTCATTGGCGCTCGGCGGGGCGTCGGGGTCAACGATGATTTCGGCCGTGCCTTCGCGCAGGACGGTGCATTCACCGTCCCGGGCGGGATGGCCCAAGACCTCAAAAAAGGTGAGCTTCACGCCGCGCCTTGCCTTTGTTTCAGGGTGGGCCGCGCGCCTCGTCCGCGCGCGGAGCCACCTGCCTCTGGTACCTGCCCGGTTGTCCGGATCGTCTATGCGAATCAACTTACTCAGACCGATTCGCGAAGCAAGCACTGCGAACAGGGCTTTGGGCGCGCTGCAAAAACTGAGTCGTGATTGTCACACTGGGCGGATGCGGCGCTCTTGGGCAGTGCGGCCCGTACCAAGCAGGCTGCGTGCTTCTCGGGGTTTGAGCGACAGGCGTGCGGTCGGGCCGTATTCGGACGGGTCATGGCGCAGTTCGGGAAATATCTCAAAAAGCTCATCCCGGGCAGCGTCTTCTATGGTCGACAAACTGTGCAGCCCTGGGTGGAAACTTTCGGTAGGGGCGCCATTGGCAAATAGGATCTCGTGGCGGTCCAAAAGGATGTGCACGTATGTTGTTTCGCGCAGGCCATAATCCACCACCACCGAACGGTCATTCAAAAGCCCCTTGGCGGGGATCAGAACTTCGGGTTCACCGTGGTTTAGGATTGTGCGCTCTGTGGACACTAGCATGCGGTGCTGGGGCGACACCCACATATCGCGGTTCGGTAGGTCCGGCCCAAGCGCGCCCCGCGCGATGCGGATCGGGCGTAATTCGGGGTAAGCCTGAAGCCGGGCGCCGGACATACGCCGTGACCCGACCCAGCGGATAGGCTGCAACCCGTTGTCGGCTGTGATCACCAAATCGCCCACTGAAAGCGTCTCTACCGGGATGGCGCCACGAGGGGTGGCAATGCGCGCGCCGGGGGTAAAGCAAATGAACGACGGGATGGTGTTGTAGGGCACATCGGTGTCGCCGGAAACGAGATCGATGTTTGACAGCCAGTTGCCTGGGGAAATTGGCCCGCCGGACAAAACCACGATGCGGTCGACGTTGTCGTCTTCGCCATCGTTGCGCGCGGTAAGGTAGGCAAAAGTGACGGTCCCGCCGCCCCAGATATCGGCCTCAAAAATCTCCACCTTGCCGCCGGTCGGAGCATAGTCCGGGTAGGCCGAGGAAAAGAAATCCACCCCGTCGATGTTGAACTGGGCGCCGCCGTCGTCGCTGTCGGTTTGCAGAAAGCCGTCGTCGTCGACCACGTCCGCTGTGCCCTGGCTGCCAATGCGCAACCAGGTTGCTGTCAATGGATCGCCATTTACCTCAAAAAAGGTAAATTCCGGCATACTGCCCACCCGCAAAAGGGCAGACCGACGCCATCGTCTGTCAGAAGGTTACCGGCTGCCCGCCTCTGGGTCGCGATGATTGTTATGCCCTCTGCCGGGGCGCCGCGACCTGTGGATAAGTATAACCCAGGGCGGGCGGGGCGCAAGCGGCGCGGTAGCGGATGCTTTGCGGCGCCGCAATATGCAACCGTTTGTGGGCGCACCTGTGGCAAATGCGCCGCGCCGGTTGAGCCGCAAAAGCGATTGCGCGGCTCAATTCGGCAAAAAATTCACTGGGTTACTTCGGCCCGATCATCTTTTCCGGGCGTACGACCTCGTCAAAGCGTTCGCCGGTCACAAAGCCCAGGTTCACCGCTTCTTCCCGCAAGGTAGTGCGGTTTTTGTGGGCGGTCTTGGCCACGGTGGTGGCGTTGTCGTAGCCGATTTCCGGGGCCAGCGCAGTTACCAGCATCAGGCTTTCGCGCATCAGCGTGTCTATGCGCCCTTCGTCGGCGGCAATGCCCGCTACGCAGTTGTCGGTAAAGGCAACCGCTGCGTCCCCCAAAAGCTGCATGGATTGCAGCACGTTATAGGCCATCATGGGCTTATAAACGTTCAGCTCAAAATGCCCCTGGCTGCCGGCAAAACCCACGGCCGCGTCGTTGCCCATCACATGGGCGCAAACCTGGGTCAGCGCTTCACACTGGGTCGGGTTGACCTTGCCTGGCATGATGGACGACCCGGGCTCGTTTTCCGGCAGCATCAGCTCGCCCAGTCCGCAGCGCGGGCCCGACCCCAAAAGCCGGATGTCGTTGGCAATTTTGAACAGGCTTGCCGCCACGGTCTTGAGCGCGCCTGACATCTCAACCAAGGCATCGTGGGCGGCGAGCGCCTCAAACTTATTAGGCGCGGTGACAAAAGGCAGGCCGGTGATATCGGCCATGGCCGCGGCGACCTTTTCGCCCCAGCCTAGCGGCGTGTTGAGCCCGGTGCCCACGGCGGTCCCGCCCTGGGCCAGGGGGTAGATGTTGGTCAGCGCCGCCTCCACCCGGGCGATGCCTTGTTCGACCTGGAACGCATAGCCGCCGAATTCCTGGCCCAGGGTCAGTGGCGTGGCGTCCATGGTGTGGGTGCGGCCGATCTTGATGATCGCTTCGAAGGCGGCGGCCTTGGTGGCCAGCGCCGCGTGCAGGTGCCGCAAACCCGGCAGCGTTACGTCCCGGGCCGTCATGGCCACGGCGATATGCATCGCGGTCGGGAAGGTGTCGTTAGATGACTGGCCCATGTTGCAATGGTCGTTTGGATGCACCGGCGCTTTTGAGCCCATTTCACCGCCGAGCATTTCAATTGCCCGGTTCGAAACCACTTCGTTGGCGTTCATATTAGACTGGGTGCCCGACCCGGTCTGCCAGACCACCAGCGGAAAATGGTCGTCAAGCTGGCCCGCCACCACTTCGCCTGCTGCCGCGATCATCGCGTCCGCCAGGTCGGCGGGCAGTTTGCCCAGGTCTTTGTTCACCTGGGCGCAAGCCTGTTTGATTACGCCGAGCGCGCGCACAATTGCGACCGGCTGCTTTTCCCAGCCGATGGGAAAGTTCTTTAGGCTGCGCTGGGTTTGCGCGCCCCAGTAGCGGTCAGCGACAACTTCCAAGGGGCCAAAGCTGTCGGTTTCGGTGCGGGTTTCGGCCATGATTGGGCTCCTCCGATGTCGGTCGGGCCCTGGTCTAGGGTGCCCAAGCTCCAAGGGCAAGCGGCACGCCTAGGGCAGCATCCGCTTAAGCGCATCAAGCCGCGACTTATTCTCGTCGCGGGCTTTGTCTGCGCGGGCACGCACGGCCTTGAATTGCATCATGACTTCGTTGCGGCGAAGCTGCTCTTCCACGCTGGCGCGGAACACTTCTGCCGATGCGGCAGCAAGCTCTGCATTCACGCGTTTGAAAGTCACCAAAAGCGACGCAACCGCCGCCTTGGCCGGGTCCGTGGCTACCAACGGCATGCGGCTGATTACGCTGAAGACCTTGCTAAGCATCGCCAACGCCTTTTCCAGCTGCGATTTGGCGATTTTCTGTAACGGATCGGTCATCTTGTCGAAGACGCGGCCGACGACTTTGGCGCCGTTTTTGATCATGTCGTCGGGGTCGATCACGCTGAGCGCATTGTTCCCCGCGGCCTTGCATTTCTGCATCAGCAGCATGGCCTTTTCGACGATGTTAAGCGCGACAATCGCTTCGCCGATGTCTTTGGCTTTGTCGATCAGCGCATCAGTTTGCAGCGCCTTTGTCAGGTGTGTCCGCAGGGCAATTATCCCCTTTAGCGCCTTTTTCGCCAGGCCGGTGAGCATCGAGGCGTTCTTGATCAAAAGCGCCTGGGCTGACGTCAAAAGCGCTATCGCCTTGCCCTCCACAAAGGCAGCCAGTCTGTCGGCCAGGTTCCAGACCTTGCCCATGGCGCCGGTCAGCGCCTCGGCGGCTTTTTTCAGGACCGACATAGACGGCATCACACCCTTTTTGATGCCTTTGAGGATCTTATCGATGATCGGGATCTGTTTTTTAAGAATGGCAATGGCCGCGCGCAGGTTGTTGACCATCTTGCCGGTGATCTTGAGCGCGATCTTGGCCAGCTTAGCCAATATCTTTTCGCCCCATTTCACAGCATCGCGGGCCTCTTCCAGAACGGCGGAGGCCCCGCGGGTAAAGAGGTCACTGGCTAAATTCGTTAGGTTGAACATCGCGCACTATCCGGTCAATCTCTGCCCTAAGTCTGAGTAGCGCCCCCTGCGCTGTCAAGCGACGGGGCATATTTCACGGATTATTGGCGCATGTTGGAAACCGATTTTGACCTTGGCCGCCATAGCTGGCCCGTAACGGCCACGCCCGAGGCCCAGACCTGGTTCGATCGCGGGCTCATGTGGATGTACTGTTTCAACCACGAAGAGGCGATCCGATCCTTTGAGGCGGCGCTTCGGGCCGATCCGGGCTGCGCCATGGCCCATTGGGGGATCGGGTACGCAGTCGGGCCCGATTACAACTTCCACTGGGACAAACACCCCTATGAGTTAAAAGAACATTCGGTGGCCAAACTGGCGCATCATCTGGCGGCAGCCGAAGCGCTGTTGGAGGACGTCAGCGCCAAAGAAGCCGCGCTCATCGCGGCCCTTCGCGCACGCCAGGTGCCCAGCGCCGAGGTGGAGGACTTCACCCCCCACAGCGACGCTTATGCCCACGCCATGCGGGCAGTGCAGGCGGCGCACCCCAAAGACTTGGATATTTTGGCGCTGACGGCCGAAGCGCTTATGACCCGCACGCCCTGGGCGCTTTGGGACTTAAAAAACAGCGAACCTCCGGCGGGGGCGGACACGGCAGAGGTTTTAGCGATGCTCGACGCGGCATTTGAAAACGACCCCGCCGCCTGGCACCACCCGGGCTGTCTTCATATGTACGTCCATCTGTTAGAGATGTCGCCCTTCCCGGAAAGGGCGCTGCGCCAGGGGGATGCCTTGGCGGACCTGGCGCCGGACGCGGGTCACCTGGTGCATATGGGCACCCACGTGGATGTGTTGGCGGGAGACTACGCCAACGTGGTTGCCCGCAACCACCGTGCCTGGGAAGCTGACAAGCGTTTTCTGGACCTGCGCGGGCCAAACACGTTTTACACGACCTACATCTGCCACGACCTGCATTTCAAAATCTACGGCGCGCTTTTTCTGGGGCAGTTGGGGCCCGCGCTTGAGGCCGCCGATGCGCTTGAAACGCTTTTGACGCCCGAGGTGCTGCGCCCCTCGGCTGACTGGATGGAAAGCTACTGGCCTATGCGATACCATGCACTGGTGCGTTTCGGCGAATGGGCCGCCATCGACGCCGCGGAACTGCCTGAGGACGCAGAGCTTTTTGCCTTTTCCACTGCGGTCATGCTTTACGCTAAGGGGATATCAGCGGCGGTCCAAGGGGACGTGGCGCGTGCCCGTAAGCATCAACAGGATTTCGTATCCGCTACGGCGCGGGTGCCCGAGGAACGGGTGCTTTTCAACAACCTTTGCAGCGATATCCTGGCTGTGGCGGACAGGATGCTAGAGGGCGAAATCGCGTATCGCGCCCGGGACTATAAGAAGGCCTTTGCGGCCCTGCGGGCGGCGGTTTCGCTGGATGACGGTCTGCCATACGAAGAGCCCTGGGGTTGGATGCAGCCCGCGCGCCATGCTCTGGGGGCGCTTTTGCTTGAGCAGGGGCATGTTGAAGAGGCGGAAGCTGTCTATCGCGCCGACCTGGGGCTTGACCCGACGCTGGCCAGGGCTTGCCAGAACCCCGACAATATCTGGTCGCTACGCGGGCTCCACGATTGTCTGATCCGGCGCGGCGCGGACGCGGAGGCCGCGTTCCTGCGCCCGCGGTTGGCGCGCGCCCAGGCGCGCGCTGACCGGCCTGTGCGAGCCAGTTGTTTTTGCGCTAAGGCGGCTGAATAATGCGAGTAAGAGCAGGGGTTTTAGCGGGCTGTCATGCCCAGTCATAGGATATCGCGTCCCCGAAATCGCGGCCACTCAGGGCTTGCGGAAACTGTCAAGAGACACGACCTGAGCGTCCCCCGGGCGATCGGGCGCGACGGCGTTTTCGTCGTCGTCGATCACCACCATCGGGCTTTCGGCCACGGTGTCACTGGGTTCGTCTTCGTCGGGTTCAAATCGAAGGCCAAATTCCACAGACGGATCCACAAAAGTAACAACCGCGTCGAAGGGGATCAAAAGCGGCTCTGGCACGTCGCCAAAGTTAAGGGTTACCGAGAAAGCATCCCGGTGCACCGCAAGATTGTCGAACCAGTGTTGCATGACCACTGTCATCTCTTCCGGGTATCGCTCGCGTAGCCAACCGGCAATCACCACGCCGGCCTGGCGGGTGTCAAAAGTGATGAAAAAGTGGTGTTCGCCGGGCAATTCCCCCCGTTTCGCGACGTCGGTAAGCAGCTCTTTAATAAGCCCGCGCATGGCCCGGTGCATCAGCCGGCTATAGTTGATGGTGTCACTCATCGGGGTCCCCTTATTGCACTGCAGCATAGCGCCACCGCAGGCCCGGTGAAAAGGAGAATCATGCCGGGCCAGACCGGTCTGGGCGGTTCTGCCCCGCTGGTTTGGCGACCCGGGCGCGCCCGGGCGGTGTGCGTCAATCAGAGAATAAAGCCGCTTATTGTCATCTGGGTGGCGACAATCCCGAAGCCATCTATGGCAAAAATGACGAAATATCGGCAATTTTAACCAAATTTCGGCAAAAACTGGACAAAAACCGCGATTCCCATCTATGGGAGAGAACAGAGTAACGAGTGGCGGACGCTGCGCATCCCGCCAAATGATTTAGGAGTGAAAGATGGCTGTCGGTCCCGAAACCCAATTTTCGACCGCGTCCGGTACGTTTTCCGGGCTCGATGTGACGCTCGATGTGACGCTGCCGACCTGGACGGATGAAACGCTTCCGATAGACGTAGATATCTCCACACGGGGCGTATCGCCCGACATCAACATCGCCCTTGTGGTCGACACGTCTGGGTCAACTTCCCAAGGGTCGGGTTCTGATGTGGATGGGGACGGCAACAACGACACCTATCTTCAGGCACAGCAGCTTGCGGCAAAGGCGCTTTTTCAGTCTTACGTGGATGCGGGCTATGACCCGGCTGCTGTGCAAGTCACCCTTGTTGAATACGCCACCGGGGGCAACACGCTGGGTACATTTACGCTGGACCAGCAGGCGGCATTTGACTCCGCGGTGGACGGCCTCAATGCAAGCGGTTTCACCAATTTTGAAGCGGGTCTCGACCAGGTGCTTAACACCTGGAACGCCGACAGCACCGTGGGGCCGGACGACACCAATGCGGTGGTCTTTTTATCAGACGGGCGGCGCAACCGGGGCGACGATGGCTCTGACGAACGCGACGAACTGTTACTGGATTTCGATGCCCGTATCACTGCGATTGGAGTTGGCACTAACTCCAGCCTGAGCGACCTGGCGATCATCGACAACACTCCGGCCCCGGACGGAAGTACCGCGCAAAAGGTGGACGACGTGGCAGACTTGATCGACGTGATCACAGCCCCACCACCCCTGCCGGAGCTTATGCAGGTCGATGTTTTTATCGATGGGGTGAACTACGGCACCTTCACCCCCGGAGACGGTGTGCTGGAACCTTCGCCCTTCGGGTTCCGCATCGACTGCGCCCAGATCGACGGCTGGCCCTACACCCCGGGCGAAGAGATCACCGTGGAGGTTTTTGCGCGTTTCGACGATGGCACGTCAGTGTTGTCTGGTGGCGGTGTGCTGATCCCGGTGACGATCTGCTTTGCCGAAGGCAGCCGCCTTTTGACCGCTGAAGGCTATTGCCCGGTGGAAACGCTTTGCGTTGGGCAAGAGGTGATGACCCGTGACAATGGCCTGCAAAAAATCCGCTGGATCGGGTCAACCACCGTCGGGGCTGCGGGGCTTTCTGCGGACGTCGACCTGCGCCCGGTGCGCATCCGCGCCGGCGCCTTTGGGCCAGCCATGCCCGAGCGCGACCTGCGCGTGTCCCGCCAACACCGGGTTCTGGTGGAGGACTGGCGTGCGGACCTTCTCTTTGACAGCGAAACCGTCTTGGTGCCCGCCCATACACTTTTGAACGACGACACCGTTGTGGTCGATCATGAGGCCAACGAAGTGACCTACTGGCACGTGGTTTTTGACAACCACGAGGTGGTCACCTCCGAAGGGCTTATGACCGAAAGCTTCCATCCGTGCCGCGCGACGGTACTGGGCATGAAGCCCGCAGCCCGCGCGGAACTTGTGAAGCTCTTCCCGGCGCTTCAAACCGAGACTGCGGAGGCCACTGCGTACGCTCCGGCCCACCCGATGCTTCGCCCATTTGAGGCCCGGCTTCTGCTGGGCTAGTCGGCGAAAACAGCACTCGAAAGATAAGCTTGCGCCGCGGGTTGAAATCCGTGGCGCGGTGCTTTTGGGGTATACTCGGAGGGGTATATCATACCTTGCAGACGGGGCGCAGCTTTGCACTTGGTCGCCCGGACGGACACGGAAGCCCTGCCGTTAGGAGCCTACCAGAGGCCTTCGTGCATCGCAGCCCCACGGGCGCTGAAAGCGCTTCATATGCTGGGCTGCAGCGCCTGTTAACTGCCTCGCGTATGAAGACTCCACCCGGTTTGGCATAACCGCGGCCCCACCCCGCCGTTTCATTGGAGCAGCGGAGCCCCGGGCGACCGCTCCACTCGGCTTTGGTGGGCCAAGAGCAGGGCTAAGAGGTACGTCGGCCGTGGGTAGGGGTTTTGTCTATAGGATAAAAACCGCTACGTTCTCGAAACTGGGGGCCTCAGCCTCGCTTTCTTATTCAAATGATTTTCGCGCTAGTCAGTTTTTATAACACAGGTTTTTCAGTGATATTAAGGGCGATAAATTTGAAAAAGAAATGGCGCTGAGCGGTCAGCGGTTCCCCTAATCAAGCAAGGCTTTCCATTTTACTCGCGGAACCCGCGAACATAATTCCTTTTATGAATTCCTTGGGTCGACTGGAATTGTAAAATGTATTTAGCTGCCGTTTCGGCAGCCGGTTCATAATAGTGGTCATATTTTACCCTGCGCGACAAGGTCTGTTTGGCAAGCGTCCGAGGTGTTTTTGAACTGTTCTACCAATCCCTATAAACGGGACGCGATCATCATTCGGCAACACAGATGGAAAAATTAGCCTTTTAATTTTAATGGGCATTGGACCCAAGTCTGTGCCTGCATCGTCCTGGAGAGCTTAGATCCATGCGTTGCAAATTCATAAAACACGGAAGCGATCGAATAATTGGGGAAATTTTAAAGGTTTGTTTGGAGACCCCAGTGGCTCATTGGGCCGATAAGGTTGATTTAAGAGCAGGCAATATCTTGTTGAAGATTGCGACACGAAGCTGACGTCTGCCCATCCATGAGCGCGAGGGTTTTTTAAACAAACCACGGAAAGATTGATTTTTATCGCTGAGCTGCCTCACGATTTCCCGCTGTTAAAAACAGAACTGTAACGGTATAAAGGCACACGTGAACGCAATTAATAAAAGACTTTTCTTTGAAGAAGCAAACCAAGCATCTTTAAAAAGGGACACATGCGGCAGCTTACAACAAGACTTCATGTGGGGCCTAAACCTGCCGTGCTGCGCCAGCCAAAACGGCGGCGCAATTTTGCGCGGAAACCTCGCCACAACAGGGACCAAACCCTTCGGATGATGACGCCCGGCCAGGGTCAAAGTCTTAGTTGGTTTGTTGGGGCTTCGATGTCGCTAAATCATCTTCCGATTCAAACCGTGCGGACCCTCTGCGGTGTTGCCCATTTTGCCCCGGCGCTTATGCGCTCATTGGATCGGCGTCTGGCCTGGAGGATGCAAGTGTGCAGCAGGTCATAATGAACAGTGACTTACCTAGGGCGTATGGGGCTTTGGCCCTGAGCGGTGCCGAAAATTCGTTGTAGCCACAGTCGTAAGCATGCCTCGCGAACCTTAGACCACGTGGAACTTGGCCTTCGATGCAACTTTTAGTGTGCTGTGACACATCGCTCTTTTTTTTGCGGGCAAACCGCGCGCTGATCCGCGCAGCATCGTTTCGGCGACCCACGGCGCACTGCTCAAGACCTGTCGGCTATGGAAAGCGTTGCCCACTAACCTTATGCGCGCTGCGTCCGAAATCTGTGGTTGGTCGGTTCAGAAATTCGGCGGTAGAGCCCACACCAAGGTGGCGTTACGCAGGTCGACCGCCAAATTGAAGGGCACCCCGCGCCTATCCTCAGCTAAACCAAAAATCGTCCGCCCCAACGGTTGCCGCATCCACCCCCTCTAGCGTGATACGTGTCCCGGCAAAGCTGACCTCTGTGTCCCCGCCTACCTGGTCAATCGCCAGGTCTGCTATCGAGTACGCGCCGTTGGTGATCTCGATCATATCTGCGCCAGTGCCCCAATCGATAATTACGTCGTTACCGTCGTTGCCGTCGAAAACGAAACGGTCGGCCCCGCCATCCCCCCAATGCCGGTCGTTG
>JBCCMR010000075.1:0-11313 GCA_039026255.1 Pseudomonadota bacterium | reverse complement strand
CTGACCTCCATCAGCGTGCCTACCGCCAAAGGTCCGGCAATCGCGCCTAAACCGTTGATAAACACCAGCCCCCCGGACGCTGCGGCCATATCCTCATGGTCCAAAAAATCATTCGTGTAGGCTAAAAGCAGCGAATACAATGGGTTAGCCACGCCGCCGATAACGAAGGCCGACGCTAAAAGCACCCAAGTGACGTCGGCGGATTGAAAGGCCAAAAGGCTCGCCGCAGTGCCGATCAGGCAGACCGCTGTAATCAGTCCACGTCGGTCCATCCGATCCGAAAGCCAGCCGATAGGGTACTGCAGGATCATTCCGCCCAAATAGATTGAGGCCACAAAGGCCGAAATTTGACCGACGCTGAGCCCTTTTTCCGTCCCGTAAACCGCAGTCATGCCGAAAAGCGCGGAAAATATCCCCCCGAGCAGGAGAATGCCCACAACGCCGAGGGGCGAAGTTTCGAAAAGCCGCCGAAAGCTCATGCGCTTTGTCGTGGCAAACCTTGGCACGGGGCTGACGCTCAGCAAGATAGGAAAAAAGCTGATCGACACCGCCACAGAGATCACCACAAAAAGGATGTATTCTTTTGCGTCGGCGAGCGTGAGGATGTACTGGGCCATGACGATCCCCAGCATCTGCACGATCAAATAGGCAGACAGCGTCTGCCCCCGGGTTTCGTTGGTGGCGCTGTCGTTAAGCCAGCTTTCTGCAGTGACGTAGATGCCAGAAAAGCAAAACCCGACCACCACGCGCAGGGCAAACCACGCCGGTTCGTAGGGGATCGCCGCATAGAGGATCAGGGCCGCAGACACCAAGCTAGCCAACGCGGCAAAGACACGCACATGGCCGACCCGGCGGATCATATTCGGTGTCATTTGGCTGCCAAACAGGAAGCCTACAAAATAGGCCGACATGATCAACGACATCGCCCCGGGGGTGAAGCCTTCGAGAGCGCCTCGGATGCCCAAAAGCGTGCCCTGCACACCATTTCCCAGCATCAAAAGGAACATACCCAAAAGAAGCGCCCAAGAGTTTCGCACGACGACCAACATCGCCAAATCCTTAGGTTGGTGCCCCGATCGGAGCGTGTTGCACGGGGGCGCGCTGCGCAAGCGCCGAGCTGGCTCCGGGTGGTGACGCGGTCCCAGACTACGGGGCCAGGCGCAGCTCCATCACACTGGGCCGATACGCGCCGCCTTAGCCGATTCTGTCGGTGGCTTTCAGCGCCCAAGCCGACCCCCAGCGCGTCGTTTTTGGGCGTTAGCCGCCCGGCAAAAGAAGGCTGCCGTCGCCATAGCTAAAAAACCGATACTGGCTGGCGATTGCATGGGCATAGATGGAACGGATGCGGTCTATGCCCATAAGCGCGGACACAAGCATCATCAGCGTCGATTTGGGCAGGTGAAAATTGGTAATGAGCCCGTCTGTCGCCTGAAAATCAAAGCCCGGGGTGATGAAGATATCTGTTTCGCCAACCCAGGGCCGCACCGTGCCGCCCCCGTCCCTGGCGGCGGTTTCTAAGAGGCGAAGCGCTGTGGTTCCCACGGGGATGATACGCCCCCCACCCGCGCGTGTGGCGTCAATCGCCGCGGCCGCCGGGGCAGTGATTTCCCCCCACTCAGCGTGCATCTTGTGTTCGCGTATGTCGTCGGCTTTGACCGGCAAAAACGTACCGGCACCCACGTGGAGCGTGACTTTGGAGAAACTGATGCCTTGCGTCTCAAGCGCCGCCAGGAGCGGCTTGTCAAAGTGCAAACTTGCTGTAGGTGCCGCCACGGCTCCGGGCCGAGCAGCAAAGACGGTCTGGTAGTCGTCGAGGTCCGCTGCATCCGCTGCCCGCCGCGACGCAATATATGGGGGAAGCGGCATCGAACCGGCCGCCGCGAGCGCCCCATCAAAGGCCGCGCCTTTCCGGTTAAAGGACAGGGTCAGCCCCGCGTGCTTTTTGGCAATAACTCGCGCCGACAGGCCCTCTGCGAAGATCAGCTTTTCCCCAACCGCAACCCGGCGAGCGGGCTTTGCAAGCGCCCGCCAATGGCCCGATGGACCCAAAGACAGGAGCGTGACCTCAACCGCCGCGCGGGTTTCCCCGTGATCAGACTGGCGAAGCCGCTGCCCGTAAAGCCGCGCTGGGAGAACCCTTGTGTCATTCAGCACCAGATGGTCACCAGGCCGCAAATAATCGCCCAGGTCGCGGAAATGGCGGTCATGAAGGCGGTCGCCTTGGGCCACCAGCAGACGTGAAGCCGGCCGCGGTCGCATCGGACGCAGGGCAATCAAGTCTTCGGGAAGGGAAAAGTCAAAATCAGAAAGCTTCATCGGCGCCGCCTACCCGCCCACGCGCCCTAGCGCAAGGAGGCGCCAATTTTGCTGCGTCACACTGCAAAGACCGCTTTCGGATTTTGAGTATTTTCACAGAAAAGAAGATAGACACCACGCCAAGCTCTTCGGTGGCACGGGCCAAAGCAGCCGTGAAAAGCCGACGACCCAGGGTTGCCGGCTGCATAGTCTGGCGCGCCCTCGCCCGTCTTCTCTGTCCAAATACTCAAAAAGTAGACCTTGACGCAGATGCAGCGCGTGCAGGATTGGCCAGACGATCTACTCTGGCGTCATCAACTCTTCTTCTTCGGAGCCATCGACCCGCGTGTAAAAACAACTGCGTCGACCCGTGTGGCAGGCCGGGCCTGTCTGGCGCACCCGCACAACAAGGGCGTCCCGATCACAATCGACCCGCATGTCAACAAGCTCCTGCCGGTGACCGCTCGTTTCGCCTTTAACCCAGAACGCCTGGCGCGATCGCGACCAGTAGGTCACGTGACGCGTCTCAAGCGTACGCGCCACTGCCTCGGCATTCATCCAGGCTAGCATAAGAACCTCGCCGGAGGACGCGTCCTGGGCCACCGCAGGCAAAAGCCCCCGCGCATCGAAGGTAAGCGTTGTTGGGTCGAAAGCCGTGGTCATCGGGCGCGCCCCCTTTCCATGGTGTCGGGCGCCCGCTACGTAGATAACGAGCAGATGAATGGAAAGGGGGCCACGGGTGAACGACCTCATAAAACTCTACTCCGGGCGGATCCTCGCGCTCGCCGCTGACATTCCGCATCTGGGGCGTCTGGCGGACCCTGATGCTACCGAGATGCGTCGTTCGCCCCTTTGCGGGTCCGCGGTAACCGTGGACCTCATGCTCGAGGGTGGTCGGGTGGCAGATTTTGCCCAAGATGTGAAAGCCTGCGCCCTGGGTCAGGCCGCTGCGGCAGTGCTAGGACGCGCAGTGATTGGCCTTTCGCTTGACGAGGTGCGCAAAGGGCGCGACGCGCTTCACCGAATGCTTGCTGAAAACGGGCCGGCACCCAAGGCGCCGTTCGAAGATTTGCAAGTTTTGGCCCCGGCACAGGCGTTCAAAAACCGGCATGCATCGATCCTGTTGTCGTTCGATGCCACAGTCGCCGCGATGGAAGCGGTCACAGTCCCCGGTTGACCGTGGCAATCGGGCGCGGTGCTGGACCTATCCGGTGCGGCCTCTGGCCCTAGCGACCGGTCTCAATTTCCAGTCTAGCTGAGCGTAGTATTCAGCCGCCCATTTTCGGAGACCGCCATGGACGCCTTTCAGAACGACATCGACGCCATCATCGAAGATGACCGCGCCCATGTCTGGCACCACCTCATCCAGCATAAACCCTTTGAGACCGTGGACCCGCGCATCATCGTGGAAGGCCGCGGTATGCGGGTATGGGACGCGCGCGGTAAAGAACACATCGACGCGGTCTCAGGCGGCGTCTGGACCGTGAACGTGGGCTACGGGCGCGAACGCATCGCTGACGCCGTACGCGATCAATTGGTCAAGATGAACTACTTTGCCGGATCGGCTGGCTCTATCCCCGGGGCGATATTTTCGCGCATGCTGACCGAACGGATGCCGGGCATGAGCCGGGTTTACTACGCCAACTCAGGCTCTGAGGCCAACGAGAAGGCTTTCAAAATGGTCCGTCAGATCGCCCACAAACGCCACGGCGGCAAGAAGCACAAAATTCTCTATCGGGAGCGGGACTACCACGGCACCACCATCGCCTGCCTAAGCGCCGGCGGCCAGGAAGAGCGCAACGCCCAGTACGGCCCCTACACCCCCGGTTTTGTTCCGGTGCCCCACTGCCTGGAGTACCGCAACCAGTTCGACGTCGACAGCGAAGCCTACGGCGCCGCCTGTGTCAAAGCCACAGAAGAGGTAATTCTGCGCGAAGGACCCGACACCGTGGGCGCAATCTGCCTAGAGCCCATCACCGCCGGAGGCGGTGTGATTGTCCCGCCCCAGGGCTACTGGGACGGCATCCAGGAGCTTTGCCGCAAATACAACATCCTCTTGCACATCGACGAGGTTGTCTGCGGCGTCGGGCGCACCGGAACCTGGTTCGGTTACCAGCACTACGGCGTGAAACCCGATTTCGTAACCATGGCCAAAGGGGTGGCAAGCGGTTACGCGGCGATCTCTTGCCTTGTGACCACGGAAGAGGTTTTCGCCCAGTTCAAGGACGACGTAAGCGACCCGATGAACTATTTCCGCGATATCTCGACCTTCGGCGGGTGCACGGCGGGTCCAGCAGCGGCCATCGAAAACATGAAGATCATCGAAGAAGAAGGCCTTTTAAAGAATACCGCAACCATGGGCGAATACTGCCTCGGCCGTTTGGGTGAGCTGCAAGAGAAGCACGACGTCATCGGCCAGGTGCGGGGCAAAGGGCTCTTTCTTGGCGCCGAACTGGTGCGGGACCGCGAAAGCCGGGAACCGGCAGACGAAAAAAAGGTGCAGGCGGTTGTGGCCGACTGCATGGCGCAGGGGATCATCATTGGCGCCACCAATCGGTCGCTGCCAGGGTTCAACAACACCCTTTGTTTGTCGCCCGCGCTGATTGCTACCAAATCGGACATTGACGAAATCGTTGAGGGCATCGACAGCGCCCTGACCCGTGTGTTCGCCGCAGCTTAAACTGGCAGTGACAAACAAAAACTGACGTAAGAGGCGGGGCGCTATCGTCCCGCCTCATTGTCCGTTTACTGACGTTTCAGACTTAAGCGCAGCCCTGCCCTGGCTCAGCGCAAAGTAGTGTTTACGCAAGTCATTACGTCGTCCCACTCCGGACAGCCGGAGTTCTTAAACCCCTCCGCCGAAAGCCTGAATGGTTGGGATACCCGTGAACGCTGATTTTTGGTTCATCCTGTGGGGGCGGATGGACGATGGCAGCACCTTTGTCGGATGCGCTTTGAGCGCGGTTTCAGAGATTGATTGAGGAAGGGTTAAGCGGGCGCGCGGCGGCGTTGCGTTTGAAGCTTTCGCCAGCGACTGGGGCGCGATGGGGGCTTGCGATCCGCCGGACAGGTCAGGCCCGCGCTGCCCCTCAAGGCCGGCCCAAAGGCAAGGGCAAGCTTGACCCGCATCGCGCCTATTTCGCCGAGATCATTGCGCATGACGGCGACATCGCAATGCCGGAACTGGCATCGGCCCTGCACGACACGACCGGCCTGCGTGCGCATCCGAACGCGATTGGTAAGTTTCTCCGCAAGCTCGGCTATCCGCACAAAAAAGTCGCTGGTGGCTGCCGAGCGCCGCCGCACCAAGGTAAGGTGTCCACGCGAAGACTGGTTCAGGCACCGTATCCCGGCTGTGTCAGCGCCCCCAGAACGCGTTGTCTTCATTGACGAAACGTCTGCGAAGACGAACATGACCCGGCTGCGGGGATGGGCACCGCGTGGGGATCGCTTGGTCATGGACGCGCCATGCGGGTCTTGGGGGGCACAAACCTTCATCGCAGGGCTCACCGCCGATGCCATGATCGCGCCCTGGGTCATCAAGGGGCCGTGGATGGCCCTGGCTTCGCGGCCTGCGTCGAAAAGGTGTTCATCGCGGCACTGGAACCTGGCACGGTCGTCATTCTCGACAACCTGGCCACGCAAAGGGCCGCCTCAGCAGCAAAGGCACAGGGCGACGCAGGGTGTTGGTTTCTCTTCCTGCCGCCCTAGAGCCCCGACCTCAACCCCGTCGAAATGGCATTCTCAAAGCGCAAGGCCCACCTCCGGCGCATCGGTGCGAGCAGGTTCACCGACATGTTCGAGGCAATCGCCGAAGTCTGCGAACTTTACGCGCCCCAAAAGTGTTGGAACGACTTCAACGCTGCCGGATACGTCTCAGGTTAAAGCCGGAAAGCGCTAAAAGTGCATTCCGTGCGGCCCGAGCAGTGGGCATCTCACCAGAAGGGGTTAAGGCGCTGCGCCGATTAGGCCCCATGCTGGGAAGACACAACTGTTTCGAAGCCACACGCGGCCCCGCGCGGCGCTTCGAACACTTACCGAGTGGGCCTTCTAAATCATTTAGGCGCTTCCTGGGGTCCGCGGAGCAAAAGGCCACTCCGCATGGACTTGGCTCTATTGGCTGAACCGCCCCGGGGCGCGCTGCCAAGTGCATCATGACCGAGGCATAGATGATGCGACGGCAGCCGTGGTGATCTGCTCCACCGGCCACGCTGCTTTCAAAGGTCTGCGCACACCCTAGACGGACGTTGCCGTCGGCGGGTCAGCCCCGCCCAACAAGTTCAACACGCGACCTAAGGGCGCAGCTTTATGCGTTCGCTCTTTGAGTTCCGGCCCTAAGGCTCTGGGCAAGTTCGCGCCCAGATCGTAACCCGGCGGTTTTTGGCGTTCTCAGCGGCATAGCTCGGCAGCGGGTCGCTTTCCCCCGCACTCACCACCGCCTCTATTCGCGACGGGTCATTCAGACCCGCCCGCAGGAACCCTGCCACCTTTTGGGCACGGGCCAGGGCAAGCGCTTGGTTTGCGCTGGCGGGGCCTGAGGCGTCGGAGTGCCCCACGAGCCGCAGACAGGCGTCCCGCATCAGGTCGGTGTTAAGCACCTGGCGCAGAAGATCCAATCGTGCGCGCGCAGCCGCGTCGAGCCCGTCACCACCGGCGGGAAAGAAGACGTTGCTGCTTTCGAGATCGGCAGTCATTTCTTGCGCCGCGGGTACAGGCGCAGGGGCATTTGCCGCCGCCACAGCTTCGCGCCGGGCGTCTTGTTCAGGGTCACAACCTTCCGGGGCGATCCCGTACTGGGCCATGATATCCGCGCACACCTGCTGCGCGGCCACTGACTGCGCAGCCGCGGGCGTCCCAGCCGCAAACATCCCACAACCCAGGATTATTAATAAAATGTGGCGCACCATAACAGCCCTCCTAACGCGGTCCTAGCGGCCAAATCCTAACAGTTGGTGAACTGCGCAGATTTATTTTCGCCAAGCCGTTTACACAAAATTTCCGTTTTCCCGGGACAGTGCCGCAAAAGCGCCTGAAGGAAAGAGGCATACGGGGATGACAACGCAAGCGGCACGCCCAGTGGCCGAAACAGCGACCGAAGATGCGGCCAAACGGCTGATATGGCTCGATTCTCTTCGCCTTGTGGCAGGTGTGTCCATGGTTGGCCTGCACGCAACAGCGGATGCCCAGGGTCAGCCATTTGCAGCTTATGAACCGGCAGAGCGTATTTTTCCCATGCTCCTGCGCGCCGTGATCTACACCGCCCGGACGGAGCTTTTTCTGATCATTTCGATCTTTCTTCTACTTATGGCATTCGAACGGCGCCCGAAAAGCTACGGCACTGTTGTTTCCATTCAAGCCCGGCGACTGCTGATACCATTCGTCTTCTGGACTGTATTTTTTGCCTTCTACGGGCTGATTAAAGCAGACGCGTTTGGGTATCTGGATTACGCCGCCGAAAGGCTTACTAACCCGCTAGAATGGTTTGGTTTTTTCATCCTCGGCGATGTGAAATACCACATGCACTTCATTCCCACACTTTTTGTGCTGGTGCTGATGTTCCCGCTTTTTCATCTGGCGGTCAGCTACCCCTGGTTGGGGATACTGATACTAGCCGCGCTCCTGCTGAAACGTGATCTCGACGCCTTTATTTACGCCACCTTTTGGGGGACTGAGGGGCTGCCTTACCTCGTGCGGGCCGTCAAAGTGGCCACCTACGCAGGCTACGGACTACTGGCTGGCGCGTTTTTAGGGATCTGGCAGCAGGTCGATTGGCAGGTGCGCGCCAGTTTTTTGCCGCTGGTGCTGGGTCTTGGCGGTCTTCTATTTGCGCTCAAACTTGTAGCCACCTGGAAAACGGTAGAAGCTGGTGCATGGCCGTTCGAATACACCGGCGGCTATTGGGCGGATTTTTTGATGCCAGGGGTGCTTTTCGCCGCAGCCATGGCGATGGCCCATCGCGATTGGCCTCCCGTTTTGTCGCGGCTTGCCCCTTACTCATTCGGTATTTACCTCTGTCACCCAATCTTTTTGGACCTAGTCGAAATCGCCCTGAAAGGCACAGAGGTTTCACCCACCTGGCAGGTTACGGTGAAGATCACCTGCGCTGTGACGTTGACATCAGCATTTGTGGCCGGGCTTGCGCGGGTGCGCGGGCTCGCTTGGACAATCGGCCTTGGACCGCTTCCAGGCCGTTTCGGGCGCTCTGAAATCGCTGTCAAAGGAGAAAGCGCATGATGCTTGAAAGCGAAAGCCACGGCGCCACCGTGGTATTGCGCCCGCGGCTGGCGCGGCTTTGCGCTGATGCGCTGCCGCAATTGGAAACGCGCATCGCCGATCACCAGGCGCTGGGCGGCACGGGCGTGATCCTCGACCTGGGCGCTGTGGGCCGCGTGGCAGCCAGCGGGCTTGGGCTCTTGGCGGAGCTTTCGGCCCGTTGGCACGGCGGCCAGGGTCGCCAGCGAGGGGCCTTGGCGCTGGCGGTTTGTGGGCTTTCAAAACGGGATACGCGGGCGCTTGCGACCCTAGGGCTTGATCAGGTTCTGCCAATCTTCCCATCCCCAGCCACAGCGCTGAACGCGGAGATGTTCCGCGCCCAAGCCCTAAGCGGGGTGCGTGTTCTCTTTTTACAGCCCCACATGATTTCCCCTCTTGGCCCCCTCGGCCGCGATGTGCCATTCCCTATGGTGGATTTCCTGGGCAGGCCGGTGATCGACCGCTGGATCAGCCACGCAGCCCGTTTCGGCGCGCGAGACATTTTTGCCAGCGATCCGATCTCCGGTGGCGCGCTGACCACGCACATGTCAGGGCGGCGCGATGTGGGCGTTTTGGTCGCGTCAGACCCGGGCAAACCGGGAGACCGCTTCGCCCGTTGGCACCGGGATTTCGGACTTTTCGACGGCGATACAATCCTTATTACCGCGCTTGGCATCGGGGACGTGGACCTGGCCGCGCTTTTGCGCCAACACCGCGCAACCGGCGCGGCGGTCACCCATGCCATGGGCCCAGACGGCACGCTCGGGATTGCAGTAATAGCACCAGAAGCCGCACAAATCTTGGCCCAGGCGCCCAGGCCCCGGCTTGATCAGGCCGCTTGGAATCGCCTAGCGCGCCTGGGCCTCGAGGTGCGCGGCTTTATGCATCGGGGTGTTTGGCTCCCCCTGGGGAGCGGGCGCCAATTTATGGCGTCAGCGGAACGCGCGCTTACTGGGCACTACGAGGTTGCGCGCCCTTCCGGGCGCGAGATCGCCCCGGGTGTCTGGGCCGCACAAGGTGCCGATCTCCCAGCCCGGCTCACCGTTGAGGGGTGCGCCCATATCGGGGCGGGCGCGCGCCTGCACCCGGGCTGCCACCTGGCGGGTCCGGTGGCTCTCGGTCCTGGGACGCTTGTCGAAAATAACACCTTTATTCGCCACAGCATCCTCACTGGGGACTGCCGGGTGCGAGCAGGCACGCCGGTGGATGGCATGATCGCAGGCCCAAACTGGGCGTTCCTCCATTCCCTGGCAGATGGACCTCCACTGTCTTACCCGCCGCTTGAGGGTGTTGAGCCCATGGCCACCCAGCGCGCAGAAGACGCCGCCGCCGAAACCGCCCTAACACTGATCGCCTGACCCTTGCCGGACAACCCATATTTCAAAGCGTTTGAGCATCGCCAGCCACCGAATTGGGCGCCTTTTTCCCGGCGACGGGCAACGGTCTGGCACGGGCTCGCCGGGGCGACTGTGGCGTTTTCGGCGCTCTATCTTCATTGGCGCTGGACAGCTTCGCTGAACCCGGAAGCGCTCCTATTTTCCATTGCTGTCGCCCTAGCCGAAACGCTCTTTTTTCTGGGCACGCTCATCTTTTATTTCGACATCTGGGACGAAGGCGACACACCGCGGGCACGTCCGCCAACCACCCGGGCAGAGGCGGCGCTTGATCAAGCCCCAGGCGCGCCAATCACCGTGGACATCTTCATCACCACCTATGATGAGGACGCTGACGTGGTCCGCCCCAGCATTGCGGACGCTCAGGCGGTGCGCGTTCCGCCGGGCCATACGGTGGCAATCTGGCTTTTGGACGACGGGCGCCGCGATAGCTTTCGCGCGATCGCAAAAGACAGCGGCGTGGGCTATCTAACCCGGCCCGACAACCGTGGCTATAAGGCTGGCAACCTGCGCAATGCGCTTTTCCACACGGGCGGCGATTTTGTGGTGATCTGCGACGCAGACACCCGCCTATTCCCCAGTTTTTTGGAGAACACTCTCGGCTATTTTCAGGACCCACAGGTAGCCTGGGTGCAAACGCCTCATTGGTTCTACGATATACCCGAAGGCCGCCCCTGGGCAGAAACTCTTGCCCACGCCACTGGGCTCTCACCGCAAAGCACGGCTCTTCGATGGGCCAGCGCCGGGCTGCGCGCCATCACCGGGCGTCCAGGCTCCGGGTCTGATCCTTTTCTCTCGGAGCCGGGGCTCTTCTTCGACATTATCCAACGGCGGCGTAACCGCCACGGCGCCTCTTTTTGCTGCGGGGCTGGGTCAGTACACCGGCGCGAAGCGGTCTTTCACGGAGCCCTGCGCCAACTGGGCCAGGACGTCGCCCAGGTTCGAAAGGTCTGCCCGGCGGCCCCGTTGGGCGCCGTGGACCTGCAGCCCTACCGCTTCCATGTCTCGGAGGACATCTACACCTCAATCCTTTTACAAAGCGACCCACAGAAGCGCTGGACCTCGGTCTATCACCCGCAGGTGGAGGCTCGGATGCTGTCGCCCTGGACCATGCAGGCCTGGGCCACCCAGCGCCTTAAGTACGCCGGGGGAACCTTTGATATTATGATCCATGCCAACCCGATCTGGCGCCGCGGCATGCCTTGGCGCACGAAACTCCACTATGCCGCTACGTTTTGGTCCTACTTGGCATGTCTTTGGGCACCGATCATGCTGGTGGCGCCGGTCCTGTCGCTCATGACCGGGATGGCCCCGGTGCACGCCTATTCCCTGGAGTTTTTCGCCCATTTTCTGCCCGCGATATTGGTGTCGG
>JBCCMR010000074.1:0-11323 GCA_039026255.1 Pseudomonadota bacterium | reverse complement strand
TTGACGATCACCGCCACCCGGCGGCCTTCGCGGTTATTCAGAACCCGGTTCAGGAGTGTGGTTTTTCCGGCCCCTAGGAACCCAGAAAGAACGGTGACGGGGAGGCGTGTATCTGGCATGGATTGCTCCGGCTTGATTGGATGTTATACTGTAACATAGGCGCGGGAACGGATCATGCAACCTAAAGAGTTACGATTGATCCCTACCCCGACGAAAGGCCGGGGCTACGCCGGTAGAAACTGCAAGGACCCGCTATGTCATACGTGCCCACAACCTACGAAGAATGGAAACACTGTATTACGGTCAAATGTGAAATCCGACTGACCGCCGCCTATGTCCGCGAAAGAATCGCGTCGTTGAGCGACGAACAGGACTTTCACACCCAACGTTTTGTGGACCGCTGGGGTGCAGCGCACCATGCGCGCACTTTGGAGTGGTTTCATGAAGCGGCAGCGGAACTGTCCACGGACCAATAATTCCGCGAACCAGTATTCGGGATATAAAAGATAAAACGCCCCCGTAAAGCGGAGGCGATTGACTGCAATGACTACGGATATACCGGATCAGGCATCGCAGCCGCAGCCTTGGTGGCCGCAGCCTCTACCGTCTGGGTGTCCGTTGGCGCAGTTGTCGCTACAGTAGTTACGGTCATCTTTTTTAACAGCGTCATTGATATCCACAATGCAAACGCAGGTGTCACAGGCGCATTTCTGATGGGTTACGTTGGGCATGGAGGTCTCCTATTCCAAGTCGTCAGGGTCAGGGTGATCGTGGGTGAAAATATGTTCGATCATGATATCCAACACTGACCGAACGCAGGCGTCGGCCAATGTGTAGAAGACTTGCTTGCCGCGCCTCTGTGACCGGAGAATTCGGGCAGAGCGCAAAAGGCGCAGGTGGTGGCTTGTCAACGACGGTGACGTCCCCACCGTCGCAGCGATGTCGCCAGCGGCGCGTTCCTCTTCCATGCAGGCAATCACAATCGACAAACGCGTGGGATCGGAAAGGAGCCCAAACGTCTCTGCCAACTGGGTGGTCTGGTCGATATGCAAGTCTGTTTTCACCATGGACAACATTTAAACATTTGTTTAATTGTTTTCAACATGCGTTTTACTGCGGCAAAGGACCTGACGCTCAGTTATCTAACGGCGTCAGGTGTCCCCAAGGGCAGCTACAGTTTTAGGCCAGGGGTCGGCGAAATCCTCCCCGCGCTTCCAAGCGGCCACCTCTTCGTCAGTGCAAAAGCAGGCCTTAAGTGCTTCGGTAAAGCCGTCCAATTCTGCTTCCTGACCGATCACCGTCAGCTGACACCGCCTGTCACCAAAATCGGCATGCGCTTCCCGAAGCGTTTCACGAAGGGCGTCCAGTTCCCAGTCAGACAAGTTCAGGCTGCCGTCCTCCAGGGCGGCAATCTTCCAGTAGTTGACGATTTCAAGCCCAACGCTGCCCCCGGTCTGGTTCCAAAGCAGCATAAGGTTGTCGCGGGTCGGCAGCCAAAAGAAGCCCTTACTGCGGTAAATGCCCATGCCCAGAAACTTATTGTACACATCCCAAAGGCGTTGCGGATGAAACGGCCTTGGGTCCCGAAGCACCCGGGTGCCGATGTTGTAGCTTTCTGGCTGGGCCAGCGTGTTTTGGCCGTGTTGGGCGTCCCACTGGGCCAGTTCAGCGCCAAGCGTTGCCACCCGACCGTAATCGTAGGGTGCCATTGCAAGCACCTTCTCAAGGTTCAGGTTGCCCCATTGCATCGCGACGATATCTGCGAACGGATTAAGGGGATGTACAGCCTCCGCTACAGTCTGGATGACCTCCCGCGGGACCCTATCCGCCTTCGATAAAAGAACACGGTTTGCGAACATGATCTGTTCGGCCAGGAGATTTTCGATGCCCCGGCGACCCGCCTGAAGATGCGCACTGGCCTGGGGATGAATGCTGCGACCTTCGTCATGGTCCTGACGCAGGACAATCGTATCGACCACCGATAAAAACCCGTGCAGGCGCAGGTCTTCGCGGTCGCGGATCGCGCTCAAAAGCGGCCAGGGATGCGTGCTGCCTGACGTCTCAATGATCAGGTGCGTCACTTCCCTATCAGCAAGCACTCTTTCGACAGCCTTGGCAAACTGGGGTAACCCACTGGCGCTGCTGATGCTGCCGCCAGGGATGGAGGCGAAATGCGGGCTTTTGCGAGAGATGACTTCGCTTGTGTCGAGCACTGAGCCATCCACATCAAGCGTGCTCATCTCGTTTACTAAAACGCCCAGGGTGACCGATTTCAGACTGCGGGCCTGGACCAGCAAGCTTTGCAACAGCGTGGTTTTTCCAGCGCCAAGAAACCCATTAAGGATCGTAGTGGGAACAGGCATAGCAGGGTCCTGGATCTTGGGCTGTTAGACGGTAACAGTACACCCGCGCCCTACCCGGCAAAACCCGCAAAGCGATCCCCCTATGGCGAAAATCCCCGCTTGAAAGGGCCGCCGAAACTGCCGCACAAATATGCGGGTGCACCTGAAACCGAGGCCACAAATGACGCGGTACGACAAACTGATGGCACGGCTAAAAGACGGCGCCACCGTGGTGATTGACGGGGGTACGGGCACCGAGGTCGAGCGCCGAGGTGTGCCGCAACTTGAAAACGCTTGGAATGGCGGCGGAGCGATCAGTCACCCCGATATCGTTCGCGGCATCCACGAAGACTACATCCGGCACGGGGCCGAGATTGTGATCTCGAACACATTCGCCACGTCGCGCAACCTGATGGAAGACGCCGGGGTGCCGGAACTATTTGAGGAGTACAACCGCCGGGGCGTCGAATTGGCCGTGGAGGCGCGCGCAGCTATGGGTAGGCCAGACGTGCTCGTCGCAGGGAGCGTGTCACACTGGTCGTTTTCCGGGCGCCTGCCGGAGCTGCACGACCTGGAAGAAGGTGCTACGCACCAAGCGCAGGTGATGCGCGACGCGGGCGCTGACTTGATCATGCTTGAGATGATGATCGACGTGCCGCGGATGTTGGCGGTTTTGCGGGGGGCGCAAGCGTCGGGCTTGCCAGTCTGGGCAGGTTTGTCCTGCGCACCCGCAGACACCGGGGAAATGTACCTCCAGGCCGGCGACACCGATGAAAACGGTGTGGTCATGGCAGGCCCAGGCGAGCGCCTGGCCGACGCTATTGATGCGCTCGCAGAAAAGGACGTGCCAGTGCTCAGTATTATGCACACGGACGTGCGCCACATCGACGCCTGTCTCGACGTGGTCGATGCCCGCTGGACCGGTTATACCGGGGTCTATGCCCATTCTGGGGAATTCCTCGATGGGGCATGGCATTTCGATGGAACGATCACGCCCGACGACTTTGTCGCCGCGGCCCACACCTGGCGGAAACGCGCCGTTCAAGTCATTGGCGGTTGCTGCGGCATTCGGCCCGACCACATGGCAGCCTTAGACCGATCTTTTGAGGCTGCGACGCACGACCGCTTAGGTTAGTGTCGCGTCATGCTTCTTAACCGCACCATCGCGCAGTTAGATATCGGCTACGTCCCGCCCGACCGGGCAGAGGCGCTGGGCCATCTAGGATATCTCCAATGGCTGGGTGCGGTATCCGGAAGTGGCAGCTACCGGGCAGCAGCAGAGCGCGCGCTTACCCGCGCAAGGCCTTTCTGCGCCACATCCCCCGCCGTTGTGGTGTTTTGCGCGCTTCTTGAACGGTCGTCTGCCGCACCTCTTGATCCTTTAGTCCTAAGGCTGCCGGAACGCACCCGCCGGGGCGGGGCCCGGGCGCGGCGCGACCCGCTCTAGGCCCTATGCGCCACTTCCCGCCGGAGCGCATTGTCTGCCTGACCGAAGAGACGGTTGAAACGCTTTACCTCTTGGGGGAAGAGCACCGCATCGTCGGCGTGTCCGGCTACGCAGTGCGCCCCAAACGGGTGCGCCAGGAAAAGCCACGGGTGTCTGCGTTTACTTCTGCCGACATTCCAAAAATCCTGGCCCTTGCGCCCGATCTGGTGCTGACGTTTTCGGATTTACAAGCGGACATCGCCACCGAACTGATCCGCGAGGGCGTGACGGTTACCGCCTACAACCAACGGAACATTGCGGGGATCTTGGCGATGATCCGCCACTTGGGCGCAACAGTGGGGCAGCCAGACCGGGCCGCCACTCTGACCGCTGGATATGAGACACGTCTCCGCGAGGTTGCCGCCGCCCATCCCCCAGGCCCGCGCCCCCGAGTTTACTTTGAGGAATGGGACGAACCGCTTATTTCCGGCATCGGATGGGTATCAGAATTGGTCGAAATCGCCGGGGGTGAAGACATCTTCCCGCACCTTGCTTCGGCGCCCGAAGCGACAGGCCGTATGCCCACCGCCGGGGCTGTCATTGCCCGTCAGCCTGATGTCATCTTGGCGTCCTGGTGCGGCAAAAAGGTGCGCCCGGAAAAGATCGCCGGACGCCCGGGGTGGGACCATATTCCCGCAGTACGCAGCGGTCGCATCCACGAAATCAAATCGCCGCTCATCCTGCAACCAGGCCCCGCCGCATTGACCGATGGGCTCGACGCCATTGTGGCCGCAATCCACCCAACGAAAGGGAGCCAGTCATGACGCTCGCCAGCCCCTGTACCGGTATTTGCAGACTAGACCCCGTGACCAGTTGGTGTCAGGGCTGCGGACGTGGCGGAGACGAAATCGTTGATTGGGGTACGCAACCCGCAGCCTGGCGTGCGCGGGTCTGGGATGAAATCCCCGCGCGCCTTCAACAGATGGGCGTCGCGTGTCGGCGTCTGCCTTGGACAAGCGATGAAACCCGCGACTTTGTTCGCTCCGCCCTCAAACAGGGCAGCGGCACCTGGGTCATGGGTGTTGTAGGCGCGGTGGCAGAATTCACCGCTGCCCCGGGCGAAAGCGTGAATATGTGGGAGACTGGGGATACCCTGCGCGCCACAACCAAAAACGGCGCCGTGGCTATGACACTTGACGACGGGGTTCGGGCACTGACCTTTGATCCGCCGGACGGCGACACCCCGCCACGCATCGTTCTTGCCGTCAAACGGGAACGGGGCCGCCTGCCGGTGGCAAAAACACTGGCCGACCTGGGGCCCGACACGGACGCTCTTTTGTCGGATGGGGATGGACAGCTTTTTGACCTTGGGCTTGGTCGTCGCGAAGCGCGGTTTTGCGTGCGCGCCGCCAGGGGCAACGCTGGGGCTGCACTACGGAGTGCTGTTGGAATGCCGTTTGCCGCGGCGCTTGCCAAAATCGGCGGTCCGCTTCTTCGCGACAGCCCGCCGCGTGTCGTGGAAACCGCGCTTGGGCGGATGGAGGTCACCGGGGCAATTCCGCCCCCAGGGGGCCAGTCACCGGCAGGGCCCCACACGCACCTGCTGCCGGATCACTTGGCCACCGGACGCGCGATGCCCCCTGGGATGGACCTGCCGCGTTCCTATTTGCCGGGGGCAATTTATTACCCGCCCAGCTAAGCCAGCAACCTAATCCCACCGCGATGGCCTGGGCCAGATAACCCGCCAACTAGTCTGCGGGCGCCTCAGCGGCTGCATCCGCCAGGGCATTGGCTGCAGCCGCAAATGCCGCCGGATAATCGCCGGCCGACGGCGTTTTTGCCATCGGCTCAAAGACCACGTTGCGCAATCCAATCGCCGCCACCGCGTCAAAGGCCGCCTGGGGTGGCGCGGCTTCCCATATCAGCACCCGGGCGCCGGTTTGCGCCATAAGCGCACTTAGACCCGAAAGCTCTGCCGCCGTGGGGGCTACCCCGGCTTCCCATTGCAGTGCGTCAATGGTCAGACCGTAGCGCGCCGCCAGGTACTGATAACGCGGGTGGGTAGCAATCATCGCCACACCCTGGGCGGGCTCTAAGGCGGCCCGCACCAGGGCATCCAGAGCATCCAGGTCCGAAAGGAGCGCACTTAACCCCGCCTCAATAGCCTCCGCTGGGGCAATCCCCCGGGCGGCAGCGGCGGCGGCGATGGCCGTGGCCTGGGCGCTTGCCATCGTCGGATCAAGCCAGGTGTAAGACGCCACACCTTCGTGGGAATGCTCCCCCCCGTCACCGTGGCTGTGGGTGATCGTCTCGGTCACGATAAAGCGGTCCGACACCGCCCGCGAGGTGTTGACCAACCGCGATCGGGGCAGCGACACCCGGTCCACCCAAGTGGCAAATCCCGCCCCGTTCAAAAGGATCAAGTCGGCCCCCTGCACCTGGCTGATGTCAGCTATGGACGGGCGCCAAAACGACGGGTCCACCCCCGCTGGCACGGGAAAGACAACCTCAGCGCTGTCGCCGAAAACGCGCTTCGCGAAGTATTGCAACGGATAGTTCACGGCCATGACCCGCGGCTTGTCCTGGGCGGCCACGTCGCTGCCGACAAAAAAGACCGACGCAGCCACGGCCATGGCCAGACTTCGCACCACCCCTGCCACGGTCAGCTTCCGCATTTGCGTGCGATGTCCTTAGGGGTGATGATCCAGTAATTGTCGTGCCCGCCGGTATCGACCTCGATCAAAAGCCCGCCGCCGTGGGGCAGGTCCGCGAGGGGAACTTCGACCGTGCCGTCACTGCCCAAGGTCAGCGTCTTGAGGAGCGTATTTTCCCCGTCAAGGATGCGCACATCGCCTTTCTGCGCCACCTTCCCGCTGGAGAATTTGGCTTCGACCGACACCGCCTCGCAGTCCACCGAAGCAAAGACCACAAGCGTGTGGGCCTGCGCAGCACTTGCCACCGACAGCGCGGCGAGAAGGGCCAACCCCAGGGCCGCGGCCCGATGGTGCAACGCGCGCGCGCTTACTCGACAGCTCAATGGCCCTTCCATTCTTCAAAATGGACCCTGATGACCGCGCCCAATTCCACGGCCTTGTCTTCGCCGTCATGCGGCAGGGTGTAGTCGGCGGTGTTAAGCGCCGCAAACCCCCACCAGCCATGGGCAGGCGGCGCGTAGGTGAAGACCCCGAAGCCATCTGCCTTGACCGTCTGGGTGATCATCAGTTCGTCCGGGACCGTGGCACCGGCGCCGTTATTGTAGAACTCCACCTTCACCTCGGCATAGGGCAACGGCGCCCCGTCGAGCTTGACGATCCCTTGAAAGACGTTGTGCTCCCAGAGGCCAAACGGCTTTGACAGGGGCACAATTTCAGTTTTGAGCCCCAGCTCGGTGTCCCAGCTGTGGTCGTCTCCGTAAGCGGTGACGTAGGTCTTTGTGTAGTGGATGATAAAGGCGTCCTCGGCGGGCTCCCAGTAGCGCTGCGGCTCCATGGCAAAGACGTAGGTGCCCGGGCGCTCCAGCGGGTACGTCAGGGTAAAGCCTTGCTCTTCCATGACGGTGGCGCTTTCGAGACTGCCTAGCAGGTCCATTTCGTTGCCCTCGTGCGTGACGGTGAAGGAAACCGGCGTCTCAAGCGCCATCCCATCCAGCTCAAAGGGGTGCGAAAACGACATGGTCAGGTCGACGCTGCGTCCGTCTTCCTGACTGACCATGGGGTCGCCCAGGATAATCATGCCGTAGTGGGCGACTGCCGGGAAGGCGGCGAGAGCCGTCCCGGCAGAGGCGGCAATCAGGTGGCGTTTCATCGGGCAGATCTCCGGTTGCTACTGGGTCCTTTGGTTGGCTGTGCGGCTACGTCATCAGGCGCCAAGGGCGAGGAGCCAACCCACCCAGGCTTCGGCATTTCGGGCCACAAGCGATGCACCGGCGGCGGCAAGTATGCCCGATAAGAACAGTAAGGTGACGGTCTCCGCTGACAAGAGACGCAGCACCATTCCCCGCCGCGCGCCGAGCTTGACAGCGGTGGCAATCTCGCTCGCACGCAGGCGGTAGCTTAGAAATACCGCCAGCCCGATAGCAGCCAAGGCAGCAAGTGCGATAATGGCTGTCACTACGTCCAAAAGTGCTTTGATCCGGAAAATGCGGCCCACAAGCCCCTGGATAACCCCGGCTGGGGCAATGAGCTGAGTCGGGCCCTTGCTGTCCAGGTAGCGACCTTTCAGGATTGTCGCCGCGCGGGTGTCGTTGGGCACCACGATCACCGCCGACACGGGGAAATCATCCTGGCTGCCGTGGAAATGGAAGCTTTCGATGTTCTCGGGGGTGATGCGTTGGTATTGCACCACGGCCGCGCTCGAAAGGGCGGCGTTGCCGGTTGCGATATCGGCAGCGGTGACCACGTCTTCGTGCCCGTGGCCGATACCCTGGATCACCCAGGCGGTTTTCACGTCCACAAAAATTGCCCCGTCGTCGGGGGTGTTGGTAGGGGCCAGCACCCCCACGACGGGCATTTCGAGCGGGTACACGCCGTCAAGATCAAAGAGGTTCTCGGGCGCTGACACCAGCGTGTCGCCCACACCCTTGCCCAGTTGCCGCGCCATGTCCGCGCCAATGACCGCGTCCCCCAAAAGCGACAGCCCCCGCCCGTCCGCTAGCGTCAGACCGCGGAAATCGAAGTAGTCGAGCGTTGTGCCCACAATGCGAAACCCGCCCGACGAAAAGGCCGTATGCACGGGGATCGGGATGCCCAAACCGCTGTCCCAAACCGCTTCAACCTCGGCCATGGGAACCGGGTCGGGCCGTTCGTCGGAAAAATAAAGCGCGGCCATCGTCAGGTCTAATTGCGACCCCCGGCTGCCCAGCAGCAGCGGCGTCGCATCACCGCGGGCCACAAGCGACCGCTCACTGGTGGACAAAAGCGTCTGCGTGGCCACCGGCACGAACATGATCAGCGCAGCCACAAGCACCAGCACTAGGCTGCGCGCCCAGTGATAGCGCAAGTATGCGAAGGCCAGATAAATCGCATTCATGGGGTGGCGGGCTCCCGAAACTGGGCGAAGTCTATGACCCGCTCAAACCGGGGCAAAAGTTCGTGGTCATGGGTCACCGCCAGCACTGCGGCCCCCGCCTGGGCCGCCTGTTGGAAAAGCAAATCCAGGATGCGCGCCTTTGACGCCGGGTCGAGGTTGCCCGTGGCTTCATCCGATAAGATCAGCTTCGGGCGGGTGACCAGGGCCCGGCAGATGGCGACCCGCTGCTGTTCCCCCTGGCTGAGCGCTGCGGGATGGCGGTCAAGTTTGTCGCCGATCCCGCAGGCCGTGGCCAGCGCCTGGGCCCGGGCGCGCGCGTCGGCGTCAAGAGTTAGGGCAGGGCTGATCCGATAGGGATAGTAGATGTTTTGCCGGGCGCTCAGATAGTCGAGCAGCGCGAAATCCTGGAAAACAAACCCGATCTGGCTGGCGCGGAACCGCCGTCGCCCGGCGTCGCTTTGGCCAGTAACCTCGGTCCCGGCCACGGTGATGCGCCCGAACGACGGCGTTAGGATACCCGCAATCAGGTTTAGAAGTGTGGTTTTGCCGCTGCCGCTTGGCCCCACCACGGCCACTCGTTCACCATCGGCAAGCGCAAATTCCGGCACCCGCAGGCGGAACCCGCTGCCCGGGTACGCAAAGCTCAGGTCTTCGATTTCGACCATCAGTTGGTCTGCGGGGCTGGGAACGTTTCGCCGGCGGCATCCCGATTGACGTCCAGAAGCTCAAACTCGGTGATACGCCAGGCGCCTTCCACCGGGGTTACGGTTAAGTCAGCGCTATAGGTGTTGCCCCGCACGTGCATGTGTTCGGCGTGACCAACTGTGCCAATGACCTGCCAAATCGCGGCAATGGACAAAACAGCCCCCTGGCGCGCCACTTGGGTACGCAAAAGCTTAATCTCGTGGATGGTCTGATCCGACTCTTCTAGCCCGCCACCCGCCATGGCGCCCACCCGTTCTAGGTAGAGGTATTCCAGAGCGTCCCCGTGGGTGACCTGGGCCAGGGTGTCGTAGATCGCGTCTTCCTTAGTTTTGCCAAAAGCGTCGTAAACCACCAATAAAAGCGCGGGCGTGAGCCGCCAAAACTCGTCCTGGGCCTGGCCGATGGTCATGGGGTCAAGTCCCGGCGTGGCGAAAGTGTCCGTTTCCGATATCTGCGGCCGCCCAGGGAAAAACACGGCCCCCGCCACGGCCAAAGCACCCGCGCACAGGATCGCGGCAATCATCATGAGACGGGCCATAGGCGGCGGTGCTTTCAACAGCGGGGCAGACGCCAACAAAATCGGCCACTTCGTCGCGAATGGCAAGCATCAGAACCCCGCTGACAAGTGACCGCTTAAGCGCTGAATTTGCACAACCGGTTGCGCAGCACATTTGCAAGAGGTGTTCCCCGCGCTGTCAGAATGCAATCCGATCGGCATCTGGTGCTCGAGCTACGTCATAAGTCGAGAAGTCTGCAGGGCTTTGAATTTCTGAGAAACCGTAGCCTGGTGGAGTGAACGCTACCGTCAAGAGACTACCCGTTTCGTGGTTCTTTCACTCGGCTATCAAACGACCCGATTGGATTTAGTCCCATAAAACTAAAGAAAATTGGAATGAAGACTATGACATTGGCGCACTGTCTGAGCCCGGTTCACGTCTACTAGATTTTTACAACGCTGCTAGCCATAAACGCCACTCACTCCATTGCCGAAACTGACGGTAGAAACGCGATTGCTGCCATCTGGTAGAAATCGAAGGGTCGAAAGTCGCCCAGAGTATTAGACGTCGCCAAGGCTAGGTTCGACCAGAATGCGGCGGCTGTGTTTTCGCGGGCCCCTCAAGCAGAGATTACCCGATCGCTGCTTGCGCGATCAAAACTGTCCTTACGGTAAAGATACCCAGTTCAGCCAATTTTTGTTCCTTTGCTCCACACCGCACGCAGAAGGGGCGCCGCTTCGGTTTGTCGAACCTGCAGAACATCGCCCCGCATCCCGTGCTTTAGAACGCCGCGATCGTTAAGGCGTGCGGCTTGCGCCGGGTTGCGTGTCACGGTTGCAATTGCGCGTGGCAGGTCATCCCAGATTTCGGCGAGATGGAAGGCGGACAACAGAAGCGCCGACGGGACGTAGTCAGATGAGACGATGTCCAGCAAGTCGTTCTTCGCCAGATCTTCGGCCGCCACGTTGCCTGAATGAGACCCCCCTCGGATCAGGTTCGGCGCGCCCATCATGATAGCGACCCCCTGTTCCCGGCAGGCCTGAGCGGCCTCGACCGTTGTTGGGAATTCCGCAAAACCAACACCGTTGGTGGCTGATGTCGCGACGTGCTCTGCCGTTGTGTCGTCATGGCTGGCCAAAACGGCACCCAGACGGATTGCTTCTCTCACCGCGCCTTTTTCGTGTTTGGCACCGAACCGCTCCTGGAAGCCTAACAGGTTTTGAACGTGATCAGCGAACTCTGCGTCGTTCATGCCACGCTTCTTGGCGACATAGGTCTTGAACGCTACCAGATCGCGAAATTGCCGTTGCCCCGGTGTGTGGTCC
>JBCCMR010000073.1:0-11339 GCA_039026255.1 Pseudomonadota bacterium | reverse complement strand
TCGACTGGAAAAATCCCAACCGGTTCCGGTCGCTGGTGGCGGGCTTTGCGATGATGAACCCGGCAGGCTTTCACCGGGCGGACGGGGCCGGCTACCGGTTCTTTGCGGACTGGCTTTTGCGGCTTGACCCGGTTAACCCCCAGACGACCGCGCGCATGACCGGCGCGTTCGAGACCTGGCGGCGCTACGACAGCGGGCGCCAGGGACTGATCCGGGCAGAGCTTGACCGCATCGCCGCCGCGCCGGGCCTGTCAAAGGACACCGCCGAGATTCTGGGCAAGATCCGCGGCGCCTGAAGCGATGGTCGGCAGACGGCTGTTTTGCCTGTGCCACCGGGCGCGGCGTGTCCACCGGTCAACGGGGCGCGCGTCGGTGGGTAAGCGAAGAGCCGCACCCGCACACACCTAAGGCGCCGTTAACGGTATGCGGGCATCGTGCCTGACGGGACAAGGAATTTATCCTGAACATAGCCCGCCAGGCGGTCAGTGCCGTCGAGCGATACCGCGTGCCACCCGTCCGTGCTAGTCAGCACAATCGGGTTATAGGCCAGCGTCATATCTGCCACCTTACGCGCGCCCGCGCGCGGCGCATCGTAAATGGGCACGCGCCGGGCGTTGGAAAACCAAAACTGATCCTTCAGAAGAAACGCCGTCCCAAAATCCAGAACTGGCGCCGGGGCGGTCCGGTAGAAGGCACCGATGTCCGTGCGGTTCGGGTTCACCACATTGCCGTCGACGATGTTTTGCCCAAACGCCAGATGGTGGGAAAACTGGAAGAGGTTCCACCGGTCCCCGTTGTAGAAGGCCCGCGACCCGGGCCAGCCGCGGCTGAGCGCGAGCCACGCCAGTTCGATCAAGCCGCGGTCAAGAAGTGCCCCCAAAACTGTCCCAGACCCGTATGCCCCCACCCGGTAGGGCGCACCGCGGGCGGCGAAAACGCTTTGCACGGCGGTGAAATAGTCTAGCACGCCGCGCATCTGGTCGGCCCCGGACCAAGAACCGTCCACCCCGAAATAGATCGCCGTGTCCTTCGGCTGGCCGATCACAGTTTGCGCATGATCCAACGCAAACTCCGCATCCGCGCGGCCCCGTTCGGGGGTGATGCTTTCGATGCGGTCGTTGTTGTACTGAAAAACCGCCCCGATGCTGATCCCCGCATCCCAAAGCGCGCGGGCCTCTGAGGCGCGCAGCACCTTGTTGGGTAGGCCTCGCTCTGGCTGGTCTTTATAGGCGTAGTAACGAAAAACGCAGCCCACCTGCCGGGCGCGCAGCATATCTATCATGCCCGGACGCGAGGTCATATCGAAGGCCGCGTCGATCACGGCAGTGGGCAGAAACGACGGCAGCGCCCCGTCGGTTGCGGTGCTCGCGCCGGGGCCCGGGTCCGCGGCCCTGTCGGTGTCCGCCCCGTCGCGGGCGGTCTGGGCGCGGGCGGTCACCGGCCCCAGGACAAAGGCCCCGCCTAAGGCAAGCGCCGCGCGCCGCGACCACATACTAGTGCACCCCAGCGGCAAACATAGGCCCACCCCGGTGGCGCGGAAAACCATAGCCGTTGGCCATAACCACGTCGATGGCCCCGGCGCTGGCGGCAATGCCCTCTGCAAGGATTGCGCGCCCCTCGCAGGTCATGGCGCCCAGGATGCGGTCCATGATTTCATCGACGGTAAACTCTCGCGGGGTCACACCTGCCCGCACCCTCTCGCGCACGATCAGTTCTTCGACGATAGCGTCTGGTTCGCCACGACGGCTACCTTCGGGGTAGGTGTACCATCCCGCGCCTGTCTTTTGCCCAAACCGGCCCATCTCGCAGATGCGGTCCGAGATGTGGACGTAGCGCTCGGCGGGGTCGCGGGTGGGCGCGCGGCGCTTACGCGCGGCCCAGCCGATATCTAGCCCTGCCATATCCTGCATGGCGAAGATGCCCATGGGAAAGCCGTAGGCGACCATGGCGGCGTCGACCTCTTGGGGCCAGGCACCGTCTTCGATCATGTAGTCGCATTCGCGGCGGTAGGCGGTCAGCACGCGGTTGCCGATAAAGCCGTCGCAAACCCCGGCAGGCACGCAGATCTTGCCCAAGCGCGCGCCGAAGGCAAACCCGGTGGCCAGCACGTCACCAGCAACTGTGGCGGGGCGCACGATCTCCAAAAGCCTCATCACATGGGCCGGGGAGAAGAAGTGCAGGCCCAGCACGCGCGCTGGATCGCCCACGGAGGCGGCGATGACGTTGACGTCCAGGTAGCTGGTGTTGGTGGCGAGCACGGCCTCGGGCCGGCAGATGCGGTCGAGCGCGGCGAAGACCTCTTTCTTGACGCCGATGTCCTCATAGACCGCTTCGATCACCAGATCGCAGGGGGCAAAATCCCCATAATCGGTGGTGCCGGTGACCATCGCGGCGAGTTCGGCGCGCCGGGCGGCGCTAACGACGCCGCGCTTGGCGCTGGCGTCGAGCGTGCGTGACACCCGATCGAGCCCCGCGGCAAGGGCGTCGGGCCCCTGTTCCAGGAGCGTCACCGGCAAACCGGCCAGCAGGCAGGCCGCGGCGATGCCTGCGCCCATGGTGCCGCCTCCCACAACGCCCACATGGTTGACCGGACGCGGGGCCACGCCCGAAAGACCGGGCAGGTTCGGGGCGGTGGCCTCGGCCCGATAGAGATGGGCAAGCGCAGCCGCCTCGGGCCGCGCGGCAAGTTCTGCCCTCGCAGCCGCCTCTGCGGCAAAGGCCGCCTCTGCGGGGCCGGTCAACGCCGCGGTCAAAAGCTCTGCCGCGCGGGGGATCGCGGCGCCGCCGCGGGCCTTGGCAGTCGCGGCAGCCAGGGTAGCGTCCCAGTCATCGGGTAGACCCGGTGTGGACGCCGGTATGGGGCGCGGGTCAAGCAAAAGCGCGGAGAGAACTGCGACCCCTTCGGTTTCCCAATTGGCCACGACCGCGTGCAAAAGGCCCGCGTCAAACGCGATCTTGGTGGTCACCGGTTTTCCGGTGGTGATCATAGCCAGTGCGCGCGTCGCCCCCACAAGAGGCGGCAACCGCACTGTTGCGCCGCCGGCGGGCGTCAAGCCCAAAGCCACGTCTGGCAATCCAAGCGTCGCCCCGGGCAAAGCCATGCGATAAGCGCAGCCAAGCGAAAGCTCCAACTCCCCCGGGGCCGTCGCATCGGATATTACCGCGCACCACGGGGTCTTTGCCGCCTCGATTGCGGCGTTAACCGCCTGTGTCGTGGGCGCGCCGCCGATCCCGTCCAACACACCGGATGCTCGGCTGCCAAGGAACAGAACCGCCGCGTCTAGCCCCGCATCTCCGTCGAAGGTTTCCACGAGTTCCGCCAAGGCTGCCCGGTGCACACCAACCAGCCCTTCGCCGGGGGCGCAGGTGATTGTGACAAACGCCCAGCGCCCAGCAATCTCGACCGCGACAGGTTCAAACACGTCCGGTGTGCCGGTCACGCCACCTGGTCCAGCACCCCGCGGAACCGACTGACCGTGGCATCCACATCCGCCAGCTTGTCGAGCCCAAAGAGCCCGATGCGGAAACTGCTGTAATCTTCGGGCTCATCACACATTAGCGGTACACCAGCGGCAATCTGCATCCCCTCGGCGGCGAACTTTGACCCGTTCTGCATAGCTGCGTCGTCTGTATAGCAGACAACAACGCCCGGAGCTTCGAACCCGTCGGCCGCAACGGACCGAATACCTTTCTGGGCCATGACGGCGCGCACCCCCTGGCCCAGTGCCCATTGGCGGGCCTTGGCCGCGTGAAAACCGTCACCGCGGGTTTCTATCATCGCATCGCGGAAGGCGCGCAGGGCATCAGTGGGCATGGTGGCGTGGTAAGCGTGTCCCCCCGCTTCATAGGCCTTCATGATTGCGCGCCACTTCGCCAGGTCTACGGCAAAGCTGTCAGACCGGGTGTCGGCCAGGCGCGCCTCGGCCCGTTCAGAAAGCATCACAAGCCCCGCCGACGGCGACGCCGACCAACCCTTTTGCGGCGCCGATATCAGCACGTCCACGCCAAGCTCTGCCATGTCGACCCAGATGCACCCCGACGCAATGCAGTCGAGCACAAAGAGCCCGCCCACCTCGTGCACGGCGGCAGCGACCTGAGCGATGTAGTCGTCGGGCAGGATCATCCCGGCGCTGGTTTCCACATGGGGGGCAAAGACCACGTCGGGGGCCTCAGCCCGGATGCGCGCGACGGCCTCGTCCACGGGGAAGGGCGCAAACGGCGCCTGGTGGTGGTTCCCGGTGCGCCGCGCCTTGAGCACGGTTTCCTTTTCGGGGGCGCCGGTGGCCTCAAAAATCTGGGTCCATCGGTAGCTGAACCAGCCATTACGGATGACCATCGCGTGACGCCCGCGGGCAAACTGGCGGGCCACCGCCTCCATGGCATAGGTACCGCCGCCGGGGACAACGGCCACTGAATGGGCGCTGTAGACCTCTTTGAGCATAGCGTCGATGTCGTGCATGACGCCCTGAAAGGCCTTGCTCATGTGGTTGAGCGACCGGTCCGTGAAGACCACCGAAAATTCCATCAGCCCGTGGGGGTCGACCGGCGCAGCCATGGCGCTTCTCCTTTGCGAATCCAATTGTTGCTAGGGTGCGAATTTGCGCCGGGCGCCGCAAGGGAAAGGCTTACACTGCGGCATCGAACCAGGCGTCCGAAGGCTCCCGTAGCATATCGAGCGCCCGGTGGACTGCGGAGCGGGCGTCTTCGCCGGGCCAGTCGTCCAGGAAGACCTCCGGCGGCCAGTCCCCGTGGCGCAGGACAAGGCGGCGCCACTGATGAACCACAAGCGTGCGCAGCACCGCCGCTCGAAGCGGGTCAACCGTTGCCTCGAATTCGGCGGCAGATGCGCCAAGGGCAGCCAGAAGCGCCCGGTATCCGGCAACCAAGTCGTCGCTGGCCATGCGCGCCCGCGCCCAGGGCGGCAGGGCCGCCAACGTGCCGTTTACCGCAAGGGCACCGGTTGGGCACACGCCCGCCCCCGCCGGACCTAGCCAAAGGCGTCCGCCCATGTCCACAAAGCCCGCAGGGGGCGCTCCTTCGGGTACATGCACCAAGGACCAAGCGTCCACATGCCCGGGCGCTCGGGCATAAATGCGCCCACCGGCGGCGCCGAATTCGGCCATGCCGCGGGAAGAAAGCCGATAGAAACTGTGGCGCCCGGACCGTGTGCGTAGGATCCAGCCGTCTTTGGTGAGCCGTGAAAGCGCCACGCGAAAGGCTTCGGGCTTTATGCCCAGGGCGCTGGTCAGTTCCGCCAACGCGGCGCTTGGTGCTGTTCCACCTCTGGGGAGGATCGCGTCGCCGAACACTGTGACGATGAGCGACCACACCCGCATCTGGCCCAGCGCCGCCAAGCGATCCTGCGCCGACTTGCCCCTATCCTGCGCGATTGTCATGGTTGGGCGTCATACAGCGCCTCGAGCAAGGTGGAAAGCCACCGTGCAAATGCACCGCGATAAGCATAAGGAGATGGCCCATGGGCATATTTACCCTGGCGGACGCCGAAACCCTGCTGGCAGAGGTCTTTGCCCCCTGGGTGCAAGCACTAGGACTGCGCCCGGTGACGCTGGGCACCGGGGCGGCAAAGTTCCTATTGCCGGGCAACCCAGAACTGGCCCTGCGGACAGGCGACATTGAGGCCGACAATTCGGGCGTGATCTGCGGCCAGGCCATCGCCGCCGCCGCCGACACCGCGGTGGTGCTGGCGCTTTCGGGGGCCAACGGACGCTTCCGCAAATGCACCACAGTGGACCTGTCATTGAACTACCTAAGACCCCTGCCAGTGGCCGATACCGATGTGGCCGTGGAGATCGTGTCAAACGGGCGCAAACTCGCCGTGGCGCGTGTCGTTCTTAGCACCGCGGGCACGGCAAAACCTGCGGCCTTGGGCACAGCGACCTTCCTTTACCTGGAAGACTGAGGGGCCCGCTGCGCGAAAATACTTCTAAGAATAGGCTTCGGCAGGGAAGCTTCGTTAACCCGCCCGCCAACGGGCATGCGCCAACCCCGGAAGCTCCTGTAAAGAAGCTTCTTGCCGCGCGCGCCTAGCCCACGGGGTTGCCCTTCCACCCCATCGGGCCTATGAGGCGCGCGTTCGACGCAACCCCCCGCAAAGGACCGGCGCCATGTCCCGGCTTGTCATGAAATTCGGCGGCACCTCGGTGGCGGATCTGGAGCGCATCACGGCGGCGGCTGACAAAGTGACCCAAGAGGTCGCCCAGGGCCACCAGGTCGTGGTGATCGTATCGGCCATGGCGGGCAAAACCAACGAACTTGTCGGCTGGGTGCGCGCCCAGGGCGACGGCGACGGGCTCTATGACCAAGCGGAATACGACGCCGTTGTGTCGTCGGGTGAAAATGTCACCTCCGGTCTGATGGCGCTCTGTCTCCAGCGCCGCGGCATCGCTGCGCGCAGTTGGCAGGGCTGGCAGGTGCCGGTAAACTGTACCGGCCACCACGAGGCGGCGCGCATCGACGCCATCCCCCCAGACCGCATGGATGCAGCGTTTGCGGACGGCATGCAGGTTGCCGTGGTGGCCGGCTTCCAAGGCATTATGGATGACGGGCGCATTGCCACGCTCGGACGGGGCGGGTCCGACACCACTGCAGTTGCCTTTGCAGCGGCCCTAAAAGCGGTGCGCTGCGACATCTACACCGACGTCGACGGCATCTACACCACCGATCCACGCATCGTGGCCAACGCCCGCAAGCTGCACCGCATATCCTACGAAGAAATGTTAGAGTTGGCCTCGCTTGGCGCCAAAGTCTTGCAGACCCGGTCGGTGGAGCTTGCCCGGTCCCATCGCGTCCGCTTGCGTGTACTATCAAGCTTTGAAGATGATATAACCGACGCCGTCGGCACCCTGGTCTGTTCCGAGGAGGAAATCATGGAAAACCTACGCACCGTCAAAGGCGTGGCCTATTCCCGGGACGAAGCCAAAATGACGCTCGTGAGCGTGGCCGACCGCCCCGGCGTGGCCGCGGCCATCTTCGGGCCCCTAGCGGAAGCAGGTGTCAACGTGGATATGATCGTGCAGAATATCTCCGAGGATGGGCGCACCGATATGACTTTTTCATGCCCGACCGATCAGGTCGCCCGGGCCGAAAAAGCCATGCGCGCCGCCGCAGACGAGGGGGAGCTGGAATACCGCGACCTGATCGCCGACGAAAACGTGTGCAAGATATCTATCGTCGGTAACGGCATGCGCAGCCAGGCCGGTGTAGCCGGTAAGATGTTCCAGGTGCTTGCCCACGAGGGCGTCAACATTCAGGTCATTACAACCTCCGAGATCAAGATCAGCGTGCTGGTCGACCGGAAATATATGGAACTTGCTGTTCGCGCACTGCATGATGAGTTCGACCTCGCCGTCGCTTGACTAAAGATGCACCCATGTCCGATCTCCGCCTGAACAGCCGCCAGCTGCTCACTCGCCTGCGTGATACGCTGGCCGAGGACGGTGATGGGCAGGCTCGGCTGAACCACATTACGCAGCTTGTGGCCCAGGCCCTGAAAGTCGAGGTCTGCTCGATCTACCTGCGTCGTGATAAAAACACGCTGGAACTTTGCGCAACCGAAGGCCTAAAGCCCGAAGCCGTTCATGTGACCCGCATGCGTCTTGGTGAGGGTCTTGTGGGCCGCGTGGCCAAAGAGGCGGGGCCCATCAGCACAGAAAACGCCACCGACGAGCCCGGCTTCCGCTATATGCCCGAAACCGGGGAAGAACGCTTCAGCAGCTTTTTGGGTGTGCCCATTCAGCGTCTGGGCGAGATGCTCGGCGTGCTGGTGATCCAGTCGCGCGAAGAGCGGTCCTATTCCGACGACGAAATCTACGCGCTCGAAGTGGTGGCCATGGTCATCGCAGAAATGAAAGAGCTGGGCGCGTTTGTAGGCGACGGGGAGGCCATGACCGCCCCCCACCAGCGCGCGATGCTGTTCCGCGGCGCAAGCGGCCAGGAAGGCGCCGCCCGGGGCGTCGTGCTGCGCCACGATCCGCAAATTGTCATAACAAACCCCGTTGCCGACGACCCAGACATGGAAAAGCAGCGCCTGCATGCAGCGCTCGATACCCTTCGTATTTCGGTCGACGATATGCTCAACGCGAACCGCAAAGCCGGGAGCGGCGATGAATTGGAGGTCATGGAGGCCTACCGCATGTTCGCCAATTCCCGCGGCTGGCGCGCGCGGCTAGAAGCGTCAATCGACAGCGGTCTTGCCGCCGAAGTCGCCGTCGAGAAAGAGCAGTCCGCGACCCGCGCGCGGATGGCCCGCGTGCCCGATCCCTACCTGCGCGACCGGCTCCACGATCTCGACGACCTCTCGAACCGGCTTTTGCGTATTCTGACCGGCCAGGGCGGAGGCTCGGGGGATGACCTGCCCGACAATCCAGTGCTTGTGGCGCGCAACATCGGCCCGGGCGAGCTTTTGGAATATGGCAAGCGCCTGCGGGGGATCGTGCTAGAAGAAGGATCCGTTGGTTCCCATGCGGCGATCATTGCCCGCGCCTGGGCTATCCCGATGGTCATCCACGCCGAAAACATCACCCGCGAGGCGCTAAACGGCGATCCGATCCTGGTGGACGGGGACCAGGGCCTGGCGCATCTACGCCCGGACGACAACGTGGCGGCGGCCTTCAACGACAAGATCGCCATGGTGAACCAGGCCAAGGAGCGCTACGAGGCGATCCGCGACCTGCCCGCGGAAACCCGCGACGGCACGCGCATCGAGCTTTTGATGAACGCTGGCCTGATGGCCGACCTGCCGTCTCTGGAAAACTCCGGCGCCGAGGGCGTAGGCCTCTTTCGCACGGAGCTTCAGTTCCTTTTGCGCAACGAAATGCCCAAACGCCAGGACCTGGCCCAGCTCTACGCCCGGGTGATGGATGCAGCCCAGGGTAGACCGGTCACGTTCCGCACGCTCGATATTGGCTCCGACAAAGTTGTGCCATTCCTGAAACCCGACGACGAACCGAACCCGGCTTTGGGTTGGCGAGCGATCCGCGTGGCGCTTGAGCGCAAGGGCATCCTGCGCATGCAGATCGAGGCGCTCTTGCGCGCCGCCAATGGACGCCCGCTCCGGGTCATGTTCCCCTTCATCGCCCAATTCGACGAATTCACCGCCGCCCGGCGCATCTTCGACAAAACCGTCGAAAATGAAGCGCGGCTAGGTCGCCCAGTGCCTCAGAACATAAAAATCGGCGCGATGCTCGAAACCCCGTCCTTGGCCTTCGCCCCGGACCAGTTTTTCCAGGCGGCCGATTTCATTTCCATCGGCGGTAACGACCTCAAGCAGTTCTTCTTTGCCGCCGACCGGGAAAACGAACGCGTGCGGCGGCGCTACGACACCCTTAACGTCAGCTTTTTGACCTTCATCGAGATGATCGCAAAACGGTGTTTCGACTTGGGCACCCCCGTGAGCTTCTGCGGCGAAGACGCGGGCCGCCCGCTTGAGGCGCTTTGCTTTGCGGCAATGGGCATGCGACGGCTCTCCATGCGACCCGCGTCGATCGGCCCCGTCAAAGAAATCCTGCGCAGCGTGGACCTGGCAGAAGCCAAGCACGTCATCGACCGCGCCCGGCGGTCCGGCAACCAATCCGTGCGCCATGAATTCCGCGCCTGGCTCAGCACTCAAACCAAAGGCAGCTAGGTTTCCCAGTCGAAGCACGGCAGGTTGGAGGGGGGGCCGGTGACCGGCCTTGGCCGGGTGCTCGGGGCCCCTGGAAATCAGCCGCCAAAAGACGGCTCTGAGCGCCTTCGTCCCGCGCGGACTAGCCGTCTCGACCCACGCGCCCAAACGTGGTCGATGCCCACCAGCTTTCCCAGGCGAAGCCGTCGGCGTCGGTGCGCTGCAGGTAGACCGCATTCAAAAGCATATCGGACGCGGGCGGAAAAGGCACCTCTGCGCGGCCCTGGGCGTCGGTGCGCACCTGGGTCTTTACCACCCCGTCCGTGCGGGTAAAGACATTGATCGGCCAGTCGGCCACCGGCCTCCCCCGCCAGGTTAGCGTAACCGCCACCGCCGCTGTCCCCGGGGCGTAGGGCGACCCATCCACGGTCAGTTCAAACGGCAGCCCCATCACCTGGTCCTCTCCGCCACCATTAGCGCCGACCTGAACCAGTGCCTTGGCGTTACGGGTGTAGCGTTCACGAAAGTCTGTCTCGGGCAGCCCGTCGGCCCGGTGCCGGTCTACGGCCCAGTCGAGCCCCTCATAAGCCACGTAGCTGGCGAACTTTTCGAAGTCGCGAAAGGTCAGCTGGTCGGGCTCCGAGTGGTAGGCCAGCACCAAAAGCCCCGGCGCGGGTTCTACCGCCACCGCGGGTAGATCACCTTCGGTACCGGGCACCGGCTCCGAGTCGGCACCGCTGGCCATGGTGAAGTCCTGGAACCGCCGGCTAAGATAGGGGTACCGGCTGCCGCCAAAGTCTTGGCCGATGCGCAAATCCGCCTTGACCGTTTCGCCAAGCGCCACCACAAAGGCGAGGGGTTCGACCCAAAACTCGTGGGCGCGCAGGGGTCCGGCGCCTAGCATCAAGCAAAGCGCTGCGCCGAGCATCCGCGCGACCCCGACCGACCGCGTCCGATCCCGAAGTTTAGTTATCCGTGCCACCATGATCAGATCGATCCTCCGCCTTTTCACCGGCGTGATTTACATCGTGGTCACCGCGGTGACCATGGCCCAAGCGCATGAAAACAAGCCCGCTATCATCGACCTGCGCCTAACCGAAGATCGCGCCCAGGTGACAATTGTCCTGTCACTCGAAGCTATCATGGCTGGTACCGCCAATCACACTACCAGCGGGGAGGGCGACGAAGCGGGCCCCTACCAGGATCTACGCAGCTTGGCGCCGGAGGCCATGCGCGAGGTGTGGCTGGCCCAAGAGCCGGATTTCCGCAAGGGGATCAACTTCTCCATCGACGGCGTGCCGATTGATCTGATCCCTGGCCCCGTCACCGTGCCGCCCGTGGGCGACCCGCGCACTGCCCGCGACAGCGTCGTAATCTACGAAGGTCCCATCCCCAACAATACCGGTGATATGGCCTGGCAAACCGACGAAACCTACGGCGACACAGTCCTGCGGCTTTACTTTGGCGACGCCGCAGAACCAGCGGTTGCCGACCTGGCCTTTGCGGGCGCCACCGCGACGGCGAACCTGTCCAAGGTGGCGCCAAAAACGGCGCTCGGCGTCTTTACCGCTTATATCTTCGTGGGCTTTGACCACATCATTCCAAAGGGGCTTGACCATATATTGTTTGTGGTGGGAATTTTCCTTCTGGCGGCGAGGCTTGGCCCAATCCTGTGGCAGGTCACTATGTTCACCGCCGCCCATACGATCACCCTGGC
>JBCCMR010000072.1:0-11362 GCA_039026255.1 Pseudomonadota bacterium | reverse complement strand
GCCCCGGCGATGCCGCCCGCCATCAAAAGCACCGACGCCACAAGCAAAAGCGCTGTCGACGCCAAGTCTGCGGCCCGGTCCACCAGCACCAGCGGCGCCGAAAGGTCCGCCGGCGTGCCCAGTTCCCGGGCCATCCAGCGCACGCGGATCAGCTCCCCCAGACGGCCCGGGGTCATGGTCAGCGCAAAGCCGCCCAGGTAGTGGCGCAGGGTCTGCACCGGACCCAGCGGAATACCGAGCGCGCGGGCATAAAACATCCAGCGTGCAGCCCGCAGGCCGTAGTTTGCCAGTGAAAGAACCAGAAGAAGGACGATCTGCCCGGGGCTGAGCGCGGCAATCTGGTGCCAGATATCCTCGCCCATGGCCGTGCTCGCCGCGAGAGCAAGCGCCGCCAGAAAAAGCCCCAGCACCAAAAGTGTGGAGCGCGCGGGCGCGGGAAATTGTGCGGTTGCGATCATCTGCCGGTCGTTGCCTCGGGGTGCCCGGTTGTCCGGGTCATGTGGTTTGGTCATGGCGCCGAATTCTGGCGGATTTATGGCGCCGTGGCCAGCTTTGTGGCCCGCGGCGTCTCAAAGCGCCGCGCAATCTATTCTGCGGCGTCCAAGACCGTCGCGCGGCCTATTCCGCGGCGGCCTGGCCCGGGGCGCGGACCGTGGTGGGGTCCCGGTGCGCCTGGGCGATGACCTCTGCTGCCGCTTCCACGGCGCCGGGTCCGTGGGCAATGCCCAACGCCTTGAGCCCCGCGTCCATGGTACCCAGGGCACCAAGCACCATCAGCGGGTTCAGGTGCCCCATGTGCCCGATGCGAAAGACCCGGTCCCAGCCGGGGGTGCCGGGCTCCGTCAGGCCCAAACCGATGCCGAGGGTCAGCCCGCCGTGGTCTTCGCACCAGGCGCGCAGGCGACCGGCGTCGCCCGGGCCGGTCCAAACGGTGGTGACGGCGTGGCTGCGCAGGCCCGGGTCGGCGATATTGGCGCGCAACTCACCCCGGGTGCCCCAGGTTTCCAGCGCCGCCCAAACCGCGCGGGACATCAGGCGGTGGCGTTGCCAGGCGGGTTCGATCCCTTCTTGGTGGACTAGGATATCAAGTGCGGCGCGCAGCCCATAAAGGTGATGGGTGGGCGCGGTTCCTCCGAATTTTTGGTAGAAGATTTCGCCGTCCGTGCGCGGCGTCCAGTCCCAATACCAGCTGGCCAGGTCCGCGGTTTTACGCGCCTGGGCCGCCTTTGGGCCGAAAAAGACAAACGACAGACCCGCGGGCGTCATCAGACCCTTCTGGCAGCCGGTGACCATTAGGTCGACACCCCAGGCGTCCATGCGATGTTCATCGCACCCCAGTGACGCGATACAGTCCACAAAGAAGAGCGCCGGGTGCCCAGCGGCGTCGATCGCCGCGCGCAGGGAAGGGATGTCGTTTTGCACGCTCGATGCGGTGTCGGTCTGTACCGTTAGAACCGCCTTAAAGGCGCGCGCGGTGTCGGCGCGCAGGGTCTCTTCCACCCGGGCGGGGTCGGCGGCGGCGGCAGTGCCGAAGTCCAGGAACTCCACCTCAACGCCCAGTTTGCGCGCCATCTCCCCCCAGCCCTGGCCAAAACGACCCGTCACCAGCACCAGGATCCGATCCCCCCGGGACAACGTGTTGGCCAGCGCAGCCTCCCAGGCGGCGTGGCCGTTGCCGATGTAGATGGCCACGTTGTGGTCGGTCTGGGCCACGGTGCGCAGGTCCGGGTAGAGCGTGTCGGTCAGCTCGATCAGCTCACCGGCGTAGATGTTCGGCGACGCCCGGTGCATGGCGCGCAACACCGCGTCGGGCATCACGCTGGGCCCCGGAATGGAAAGCTGTTCTCGGCCGAAATGCTGCGCCATGGTCCTGACCCGTTTGTAACCCGAATTCTTTGAGGAGGTAGCCCTGGCGGGCGTTGGCGTCCAGGCCCTGCACGAGGGCAAAGCGCCGCCCGCGGGGGCTTCCCGCCGAAGCAAGGCTGGTGTTAGATGCGCGGCACGCGGCAAACGCGGGGGAGGTCTATGGCAACAACTGATGAGCGGATGACCTTCCGCGCGGCCTACGGGCGGCTGTGGCGTGACTGGCTGCAACCCCATTGGGCAGTGATGGTCGTGGCATTCCTTCTCATGACGGTTACTGCGGTCACCAGCGCAGGCTATGCCAAGTTCATGGAATGGGTGATTGCCGCCCTTGAGGCGATGGATTTTTCGGTCATTTGGTGGGGACCCTTGGGGATCGTCGCGCTGACAAGCGCCAAGGGTCTTAGCCACTACGGTGGGCAGGTCGTGCAAAATAATGTGCTCTCAAAGGTGCAGGCGGACATGCAGGGGCATATGTTCGACCGGCTGGTTTACATGGACCTGGCGCACCTTCTGGCCGAAGCGCCAGCAAGCCTTGCGGCACGGTTTTCTGCGGACATTGAAGTGGTGCGAACAGCGTCCATCGTGGTGTTCGGGGCCGTGCGCGATGTGCTGACGCTAATAGCGGCAATTGTGGTGATGCTGTCCATCGACTGGGCGATGGCGCTGGGCCTTGTGGTGGTCTTTGCGGTGGCGTTTGGGCCTATGGGCGTGGCGGGCGCGCGCATCCGGCGCATCGCCGGCGACACCCAGGCGGAAATCGCGCAGATGACGGGCGCTGTGAACGAGGGTTTATCAGGCATCCGAATGGTGCGGACCTACCAGCTTGAGGAATGGCTCAAGTCGGGGTCATCAGCGGTTTTTGAAACCCTGCGGGGCCTGCGTGTGCGTCTGGTGCGCTGGCAGGCCATGGTCACCCCCATGATCGAGATCCTGGCGGGTTTCTCTATCGCGATCCTGCTTCTGCTTGTCGGGCTGCGCATGCAGGCGGGGGCCATCGATCTGGCGGGCTTTATCGGGTTCATAACTGCGCTTGGCGTGGCCACGAACCCTGCGCGCAAGCTTGGCGGCGCCTATGCCACCGGGCTCCAGGGTATTGCGGCGCTCGAACGGGTCTACGCGCTCTATGATGCGAAGAACGACATCGAAGACGGTGCTGAAAGATTTGACGCGCGGGCCCAGGGGCAACTGCGGTTTGACGGCGTGGGTTTTACGTATCCAGACGGATACCAAGCACTCAGCGATATTGACCTTGATATTCCTGCCGGGCGCACGGTCGCCTTTGTCGGGCGGTCGGGCGCGGGGAAGTCCACTGTGTTCAATCTGCTGCCCCGACTTTTTGACGCTACAACCGGGCGCATCACACTCGACGACATCCCGATCACCGATCTGACCCTACACAGCCTACGCGATCAGATCTCGGTTGTGGGTCAAGATGCGGTGCTTTTGTCGGGCACTGTGCTGGAAAACATCGGTTTCGGGCGCGAGGGGGCCACGCGCGACGCCTGTATCGAAGCAGCCCGCGCCGCGGCTGCCGATGGCTTCATTGAGGCGCTGCCCCAGGGTTACGACACCGTGATCGACCCAGCAAAGGCGGCCTTTTCGGGCGGCGAACGGCAGCGGCTTTCTATAGCGCGGGCGATCCTGCGGGACGCGCCAGTGCTGCTTTTGGACGAACCCACAAGCGCGCTCGACGCTGAAAGCGAAGCGCAGATCCGCCGCGGGCTCGACGCGCTGAGCCAGGGACGCACCACGCTTGTGATCGCGCACCGCCTGGCCACGATCCTAGACGCGGATCAGATCGTGGTGATGGATGCGGGGCGTATCGTGGACCGCGGCACCCACGAGGAATTGCTGGAGCGGGACGGCATCTACGCGGATCTCTTCAATTTGCAGTTTGACCTTAGCCCCGCCAATGGGACCCGGCGCCAGGGCCGCAGCTTCACAGGACCCAAACGGTCGCGCACGCTGCTGGAGCGGGTGGCACGGTTTTTGGGCACCGCGGGCCAGGAAGATCAGATTTAGGCGCCGTCTCAGCGGTATTGGCGGGCCAGATCCTCGGGCCGGCGTCCCATTAGGTAAAGGGTCAGGAGCCGCAAATTCCCCGCCCCACGTCGAACCCACCCGTCCCGGTGGTATTTGGTTGCCGACGTGATCGCCGTGGCAGCAAGCGGGCGCAACCGCCCTGAAAGAGCCCGGGCCAGGGCCACGTCCTCCATCAGCGGGATGGGTTCGTAGCCGCCTACGGTCTGGTAGAGACTGCGCGGCAAAAGCATGCCCTGGTCGCCGTAGGGCAGACCAAACACCCGCGACCTTAGGTTCGCCCAAGCGGCCACTGTACGGGCTGCGGTGCCGGGGCTATCGAAGGCCAGCTGGAACCAACCCGCATCGTGGTGACACGCCGAAATATGCGCCTCCACAGCCTCGATCCAACCGTGCGAAAGACGCGTGTCTGCATGGAGCACCAGCACCCAGTCGCCCCGGGCCCTCGCTACCCCTGCGGCAAGCTGCGACCCGCGCCCGCGGGGCGCGCGCACCATCTGCGCACCGGTTTCGTCGGCCACCTGCGCTGTGCCGTCGCTGGAGCCGCCGTCAGCGAAAATAACCTCGCGCACAAGACCCGCGCGCATGCCCTCAAACGCAGACCCGAGCGTCGGGCCGAGCCCGCCCGCACAGTCGAGCGTAGGGATGACAATGGAGACGGGTGCGCGCATGTCTTGGCTTTCGTGTAAACTGCGCGCTACATATCGGGGCGCGGCAGAGAATGCGACAGTTTCCGAGGTTTGTAACATGAAACGCACTGTTTTGCGGGTCGACGGAGCCGATCACCGCAAGTTTCTGCAAGATTTGGTGACCAATAACCTCGGCGGTCTCGACCGTGGGTTGGTCTATGCCGGGCTACTCACACCCCAGGGTAAGTACCTCTTCGATTTCTTCCTCATCCCTGCCGACGGGGCGATTTGGATCGACGTAGCCGCGGACCGGGCCCAGGCCCTGGGGCAGCGGCTGACGATGTATCGGCTTCGGGCGGATGTGGCGATCGCGCCGATGGATGTGGTGGTCACCCGCGGGTTTGGCCCCGCGCCCGAAGGCGCCTTTGCGGACCCCCGGCTGAGGGCGCTGGGTTGGCGGGCCTACGGTGCTCAGATGCCCAGTAGCGATGACGCGGGGGAGTGGGACGCCCTGCGCGTAGCCCATTGCGTGCCGGAAACCGGGGTCGAGCTGATCGCTGACCAGTCTTACATCCTGGAATGCGGGTTCGAGCGGCTCAACGGCGTCGACTTCCGTAAGGGCTGCTATGTCGGCCAAGAGGTCACTGCCCGCATGAAGCACAAGACCGAACTCAAGAAGGGCTTGGTCACGGTCGGCGTAGAGGGCGCGGCACCCGTGGGCACCGACATCGACGCGGGCGGCAAGGCCGCCGGCGCGCTTTTCACCCAGGCAGACGGGCAGGGCATCGCCTACTTGCGCTTTGACCGCGCCAAAGGACTTATGACCGCCGGCGACGCGGTGGTGCGCCGCCTGGACTGACCCGGGCGCCGTAGGCGTTGTCTTAGGGCAGGTCTTTGGCGCCGAACATGCGGTTCAGCTTTCGCATGCCGCCCACCCAGCGGTCGTAATCGGCAGTCTTGTTGCGCATGTATTCCAGCACCTTAGGGTGCGGTAGAACTAGGAAGGTCTCTTTTTGGATGGCCTCCACACAGGCTTCGGCCACGGGCTCGGGCTCAAGCATGCCATCAAGTGCGGCCACATGTTCTTCGTGGCCGCGGGTCATCTCGGAGCGCACCGCTTGGGGGCAAAGCATCGACACCCGGATGCCGTCGTCCCCGTGGGTCAGCGCGATCCATTCGCCCAGGGCGACGGCGGCGTGTTTTGTCACGCCGTAGGGGGCCGACCCGATCTGGTTCAAAAGCCCCGCAGCGGAGGCGGTATTGAGCAGATACCCGCCGCCCCGGGCCACCATCCGCGGTACCATGTGGCGCGCCGCGTAGACGTGCGCCATAACGTTGACGTCCCAGATTGCCTGCCAACCGTCGTTTGCCACCTCCAGGCCGCCAGCCACCAGGATACCCGCGTTCGAGCAGAACAGGTCAATCGGGCCAAGGGCGGCTTCGGTGTCCTCGATCAGACCTTGGATTTGCGGCTCTTGCCCCACATCGAGTGCAGCATGCGTCACCGTCAGGCCCCCGTGCGCCGCCCGCAACCCCGCGGCCACGTCAGCGGCGCCCGCTTCATTGAGGTCAGCGCAAACGATAAATGAGGGGGCCTCGGTAGCGAACCGTTCTACAAGGGCGCGCCCGATGCCGCTGGCCGCCCCGGTGACAACAATACCTTTGCCGGTCAGTTCCATGGGTCGTTCTCCTTAGGTCCACATGACCGACCCGCCGTCGACGGTGAGCGCCTGGCCGGTGATGTATTGTCCGGCGCGCGAGGCCAAGAAAACGGCGATGCCTTGGAAGTCTTCGGGCTCCCCCAGGCGGCGTAGAGGCACCTGCTTTTTGGCCCGCGCCTCCCCCTCGGGTGTGTCCCAAAGGGCCCGGGCGAAATCGGTCTTGATCAGCCCAGGGCACAGCGCGTTCACCCGCACCCCCTGGGGCCCGAATTCTTCGGCCAGGTTGCGCACCAGCCCGATCAGCGCGAGCTTGGCCATAGAGTACGTGCCCAGCATCGTCGACGGCTTGAACGCCCCGATGGAGGACGTAAATAGGAGCGAGCCGCCGTTTTTCATGTCTGGCACCGTCATCTGGGCCAGCCACAGGTTCGACTGCACGTTGACCGCCATGGTCCGCTCGTAGGCGTCGTCGGGGATGTCCGAGGTGGGGCCGAAATAGGGATTGGCGCCCGCGTTGCCCACCACGATATCCACCGGTCCCGCCAAGTCATGGGTTTTGGCCACCAGCGCCTGGAGGCTTTCTTTTTTGGCGGCGTTTGCGGCCACCGGGTGGGCGCGCTTGGCGCCCACGGTGTCGTTGATGTCCGCGGCGGCCTGGTCCAGGTCCTCTTGCGTGCGGGCCGAAATGACCACGGTGGCTCCGTGGGCCGCAAGCCCGCGCGCCATCTCAAGCCCCATGCCCTTGGACGCACCCGTCAGCACCGCCACCTTACCGGTCAGGTCAAAGAGATCGTCCATGCCCTAGTGCCCGTGGCCGCCGACCGCCGCCTTTGCGCGGCGGTCGTTGGAGGACACAAAATCCTTCACCTCGGACCGGGCCACCACATGGTGGTGCACCTCGTCGGGCCCGTCCGCATAGCGCAGCGTGCGCTGGCCAGTATACATGGCGCTGAGCGGGGACCACTGGCTGATGCCGGTTGCCCCGTGCACCTGCATGCTTTCGTCGATGATCTCGCAGACCCGCTCAGGCACCATAGCCTTGATTGCGCTGACCCAGATGCGCGCCTCTTTGTTGCCCAGCACGTCCATTGCCTTAGCTGCCTTCAAAACCATGAGCCGCATCGCCTCAATGTCGATGCGGATGCGGCTGACGGTTTCCATGTTCTTGCCCAGGTCGATGATCTTTTTGCCAAACGCTTCGCGGTCCGTGGACCGCGCCAGCATAAGGTCCAGCGCCTTTTCTGCCTGACCGATGGAGCGCATGCAGTGGTGGATGCGCCCCGGGCCAAGCCGCAACTGGCTGATCTCGAAACCGCGGCCTTCTCCCAAAAGCATGTTCGACGCTGGCACGCGTACGTCTGTGAAGCGGATGTGCATGTGCCCGTGGGGCGCGTCATCGTGGCCAAAGACGTGCATCGGGCCCAGAATTTCGACGCCGGGGGTGTCCACGGGGACTAGGATCTGGCTCTGCTGGCGGAATGCGTCTGCATCGGGCGAGGTTTTGACCATCACAATCATGATCTTGCAGCGCGGATCGCCCGCGCCGGAGATGTAGTATTTTTCGCCGTTGATGACCCATTCGCCACCGTCAAGCACCGCCGAGGTTGAAATATTCTTGGCGTCCGAGGACGCCACATCCGGCTCGGTCATCGCAAAGGCAGAGCGGATTTCGCCCGCCAAGAGCGGCTTGAGCCAGGTCTCTTTCTGCTCGGCCGTGCCGACCCGTTCGAGCACTTCCATATTGCCTGTGTCCGGGGCCGAACAGTTTAGGCATTCGGGCGCCAACGGGTTTTTACCCAGTTCCGCCGCGATATAGGCGTAGTCCAGGTTATCGAGACCTTCGCCGGTTTCGGCGTTTGGCAGAAAGAAATTCCAAAGACCCTGGTCCTTGGCTTTGGCCTTAACGGTGTCCAAAAGTTCCAACTGCCCCGGGGCATAAGACCAGCGATCCGTGCGCTTTGCGCCAAGGCGGAAGAATTCTTCCGTGATAGGGTCGACCTCTTCGGCCACAAAGCGCTTCACGGCCTCGTAAAGCGGTTTGGCTTTTTCGGACATTTCCAGGTTGTTGAGCTTGTCAGTATGAGCCCCAAGCGACATGGCGGTCTCCTTAACGATTTTTCCAGTTCGGTTTGCGTTTCTCGACGAAGGCTTGCACGCCTTCGACAAAGTCTTCGGTCTGCGCCAGGTCGCCTTGGACCACGCGGGAGTAGTCAAGGCTTTCCGGCAGGCCATCGGCCACGGCCATGGCGTTGAGAATGCGTTTGGTGGCCTTCACGGATGAAGGCGACACGGATGCGATTTCCTGCGCCTTGGCCATGGCGCGGGCCATGAGGTCTGTGTGCGGCACAACCTCGTTCACGGCACCCAGCGCCAGCGCCTCTTCAGCGGTGATCGTGCGGCCCGACAGCATCAACTCTTGCGCCGCCAGGCGCCCGATATACCGCGACAGCCTCTGAATGCCGGAGGCCGACGCGATAAATCCAACCTTCACCTCGGGCAGGGCGAATTTCGCCTGGTCCGAGGCGATGATCACGTCGCAGGACAAGGCGGTTTCGAACCCGCCGCCCATGGCAAACCCGTTCACTGCTGCGATAATTGGCTTTTCCAAGTCAAACCTGGACGAAAGCCCCGAAAACCCCGTGGGGGGTAGGCCCTTTTTCACCCCAGGTTGCGCAGTGTATTTGAGGTCGTTGCCTGCCGTAAACGCCTTATCCCCCGCCCCGGTCAGAACGGCCACCCATTGGTCAGGCGCTTCGGCGAAAGCGTTCCAGCAGTGCTCCAGCTCTTCATGCATAGGGTAGTGGACGGCGTTGTAGACGTCTGGCCGGTTAAGCGTGACGACTAGGATATTGCCCTCCTGGCGGGTTTCGATGAATTCGTAGGTCATTTTTGTCCCCGTGTGCGTGCGATCATACTTTCAGTCCGCCGGTGTCAATGTCGGTGAATTTTGCCCCCCGCGCGGCCATGTCGCGCAGGAGCGCCGCGGGCGCGAAGCTGTCGTCCCGGACGGCAAGCCTGTCCATCACCGCGAGCACTTCGCCCGCGCCGATGCTATCGCCGAACCACATGGGCCCGCCCCGTTCGGCCGGCCAGCCGTAACCGTTGAGCCAGACCACATCCACGTCCCCCGGGCGCTGGGTCTTGTTTTCCTCCAGAAGCTTCACCGCCTCATTGATCATGGGGCAGATCAGTTCTGCGGTAATCTGGTCGCGGGCGATGGTTTTAGGGCTGGCGCCGGTGATGTCGCGGATGATCGCTTCGGCCACGGGCGACGGCGCATGGCTGCGGTCGGCTGCGTAGTCGTAAAAGCCCGCGCCGGTCTTTTGCCCGCGGCGGTCTTGTTCGCACAGCGCGTCGCGGATGGGGTTGTCGGTTGTCTGGCCCGGGCGCCAACCGATATCGAGCCCGGCCAGATCCGACATCTGAAAGGGCCCCATGCGAAAGCCGAACTCGTTAAGTGCGGCGTCCACGTCCCAAGGCATGAGCCCCTCATAGAGCATTTGCGTCGCCCGCCGCTGCCGCGCAAAGAGCATCCGGTTGCCCACAAAGCCCGGGCAGACCCCCACCAGAACCGCCACTTTGCCGATGGTCTTGGCCAGCCCCATGGCCGTGGCCACCACGTCGTCTGCGGTTTCGCGGGCGCGCACCACTTCGAGAAGCTTCATGACATTGGCGGGCGAAAAGAAGTGCATGCCAATTACGTCGCCCGGGCGGTCAGTGGCCCGGGCGATCTGGTCGATATCGAGCGCCGAGGTGTTTGTAGCCAGGATCGCCCCCGCAGGCGCGATTTTGGTGAGCCGTCCGAAGATGTCTTCCTTGATTTCCATGTTTTCGAAAACCGCTTCGATGATCAGGTCGCAATCGGCCAGGTCATCCATGGTAAGCGTGCCCGCCAGGCGGCCCATGCGCACGTCAACTTCGTCGTGTGGAAAGCGGCCGCGGTCGGCGCTGCGCTGGTAGTTGCGCCGCACGGTGGCCAGGCCGCGGTCAAGCGCCTCTTGGGTGGTTTCCAGGATGCGCACCGGGAGGCCCGCATTGGCGAAATTCATAGCGATGCCGCCACCCATGGTGCCCGCGCCGATGATGCCCACGCGCGTGACCGGGCGGCTGCCCGGGGGTAGGCCGGGGACTTCCCAGGCGTCGGTACCAATTGTGTTGAGATAGTCTTCCAGGGTCATGGGTGTTCCAGGGTTCTTGGTGGGGTCGGGCGCATAGGCCAGGGAGCATTGACGGTCAGGCGGCTGGTCTAGGGGGCGTTCTCCTCCAGGCATTCGCGGGCCAAGGCGCGGCGGTCCGTTTTGGCGGTTGCGCCGCGGGTCAGGGGGGCGGTCCGCGTCCAAAGCCGCGCAGGGTGTTTGAACCGCGCCAGGCGATCATCCAGAAAGGTGCAGACCTTCTCAAGCGTCAGGTCGGCCCCGGGGGTCACTTGCAAACAGGCCCCGACAACCTCCCCCAGTCGCGGGTCGGGCACCGGGAAAACACCGGCTTCGATCACGTCTGGATGGTGATGCAGCGCCGCCTCAACCTCAAGCGCCGCGATGTTTTCGCCGCCGCGTATGATGATGTTTTTCTTGCGATCTAGGATCGTCAGATACCCTTCGGCGTCGAGCGTCGCTAGGTCCCCAGTCAAAAGCCACCCATCCACCAGGGTTTTGGCCGTCGCCTCGGGCTGGTTGAGGTAGCAGCGCATGTTCATCGGGCTTTTAACCGCCAGTTCGCCCACCGCACCCGGGGGAAGCGCGCGGCCGTCGTCACCGCGGATTTCCACCTCGTGCAGCGGTGGTAGAAGTCGCCCGGTGGCATCAGGCCGCGCCAGGTAGTCGTCGCCTACGATCGTGGCACCGGCGGCATTGGTTTCAGTCATCCCCCAGCCCGATGCCACACCCACGCCTGGGAAGGTCTCCGCTAAGGGGGTCACGTCCGCGGGGGGGCGCTTTGCGCCGCCTGATCCCAGCATTTCTAGACTGTCGAGGTGGAGCCCCTCAGCCGCCACGTAGGCGCGCAGGTCAGCGGTCTGGGTCGGAACGCCTAGGAAACGGGTCACCCGGTGTGTCGAAATCAGTCGTGCTGCTTCTGCGGCGTCCCATTTGCCCATTAATATGACGCGCGCGCCCATACCGATGCTCAGAAGAAAAACCGGGTGGGTGGCGGTTACGTGGAAAAGCG
>JBCCMR010000071.1:0-11446 GCA_039026255.1 Pseudomonadota bacterium | reverse complement strand
CGGCGGCGCACGCTATGCACGACGAAAGCCTACAGATACGCGTTTTCGGCTATGAGCTTTTGCCGATGTCAAAGACGACGTTCTACTTCTCGGTCATTGTGCTTGTGCTGGTTGAACTGGTGCAAACCGGCTACCAGCGCAAACTGGCCGCCGAGCGGGAGCACACCACCCACTGAACCGCGCAGGGCGACCCGGCGCAAGGAACCTTTCACAGGGTAGCCTGGACCCTGCCCCTTCCTTAATGCTGCGGCGCGTCATATATCTGGGCTTACAGGGAAACCGGGGATTTTATGACCGCATCCACGCTGCAACTGCTGGCCTACATCGTGCTGATCGCAACCGTCTGGTTTGTTGCGGTTGGCAGTTGGGGCGCCTGATGGCCCAGCGGTTCGGCGGTCGCCATTCCCCCGATGGGTCGCGGCCCGAAGCACCTGCAATCCCTGGGGATACCGCGCCGGCCAACACCTTTCGCGGGCGGCAGGCTTACCAGTCGAATATCCGCGCAAAGCTCATGTTTCTGGTGCCGCTGCCGCTTTTGCTGACCGGGATCGGCGAACTGCGCCAGGGCGACGCCATGGGCATGGTGGCCGAACTGGGCGGGCTGGGCATCCTGCTTTTGGCGGCGTGGCTTTTGGCCGAGGGGCTCAAGGCCGAAGCGGCCTACAATGCCCGAACGGTTGCCCGGCCACCGGCCTTTCCGCGCAAGATCGCCGCGTCCTGCCTAACCGCTACCGGGGTTTTTCTGGTGGCGCTCGGCGGGATGAAAGGCGGCCTGGCGCTTGCCCTTGTTACCGCTGTGATCGCAGGGGGCGCGCATGCGTTTTCCTTCGGCATCGACCCACTGCGCAAAAAGGGGCTTGAAGGGGTTAGCGATTTCGACACCGAACGGGTCGCTACCGCAATCGAAAAAGCCGAGCGTCTTTTGTCAGAAACCCTGCGCGCGGCGCGCGGCATCGGGGATCGGGCGCTTGAGGCGCGGGTTGATACCATGGCTGCCACCGCCCGGGACATGTTCCGCGCCGTCGAACAAGACCCCCGCGACCTAAGCGGCGCGCGCAAGTTTCTGGGCGTTTACCTGCGCGGGGCCCGTGATGCGACGGTGAAATTCAGCGACCTCTATTCCAAAACCCGGGATCCCCAGGCGCGAGCGGACTACGAATCCTTGCTCAGCGACCTGGAAAACAGCTTTAATGCACAGCGCGCGGCCATGCTGGCCGACAACCGCACCGATCTGGATGTGGAGATAGAGGTGCTGCGCGAACGGTTGCGCCGGGATGGCGTTTCCACGACCTGACAGGAGAAAAAGACATGTCCAGTGCCCGCGACAAGGCCGATGCAGCGCTGAAAGAAGTGGAAGCCGTCAACGCGGTCGTTTTGCCCGAGCCCAAAGGCGAACTTGTGGTTACCGAGGTTTCGGTAGACCTGAAAAAATCCATCGCGTCGCGTATGGACGAGCTTGATATGGGCAACACCCAGTCAATCATTGAATTCGGCTCTAAGGCGCAGACCGAGCTGCAAGAAATCAGCCAGGAGATGTTGTCCGGCGTCCGGTCAAAGGACACCGGGCCCGCGGGCGAAAGCCTACGCCACATCGTGACCTCTATCCGCGGCTTTTCCGTGGACGAGCTGAACCCAAACCGCAAGCTGTCGTGGTGGGAGCGCCTGCTCGGTCGGACTGCTCCGGTCGCAAAATTCATGGCCCGCTACGAGACTGTACAAGCGCAAATTGACCGCATCACGGATGAATTGCTGGACCATGAACACACGCTCCTGAAGGACATCAAGTCGCTCGACAAGCTCTACGGCAAAACGCTCGCGTTCTACGACGAACTGGCGCTCTACATCGCCGCGGGCGAGGAAAAGCTAAAAGAGTTAGACGAAAAGACCATCCCTGCGAAGGAAAAAGAGGTTGAGCGCGCGAGCCAGTCGAACGGCGTCCTCAAGGCGCAGGAACTGCGCGACCTCCGGTCGGCGCGCGACGACCTGGAACGGCGGGTCCATGACCTCAAATTGACGCGGCAGGTGACGATGCAGTCGCTGCCATCAATCCGGCTCGTGCAGGAAAACGACAAGAGCCTCGTGACCAAGATCAACTCGACGCTGGTGAACACGGTCCCGCTTTGGGAAACCCAACTGGCCCAGGCGGTGACGATCCACCGCTCGAAAGAAGCAGCCGAGGTGGTCAAACAGGCCAGCGACCTCACAAACGAGCTGTTGGAATCGAACGCTGCCAACCTGCAGCAGGCCAACCGTGAGGTGCGCAAGCAGATGGAGCGGGGGGTCTTCGACATCGAGTCGATCAAGAAGGCGAACCAATATCTGGTCGACACCATAGAAGAAAGCCTGGCCATTGCCGACGAAGGCAAAGCACGGCGCGCCAAGGCGGAAGAAGAACTTGTGGCAATGGAGACCGAGCTGAAATCGACGCTTGCCGCCGCCAAGGCCAAAAAGACCGGCACCGGCGACACCATCGGCACCGCCGTCGATAGCTGAGCGGCCCGGGCACGGCTATGATGCCATGGCACTAATCCGATACGCGATCCTGGCGCTTGGGGCGCTTGCCTTGTCCGCCTGTGACCTGGCCGAACAGTCAGAGCCCGCGCCGTCCCCGCGCGCGCGACCAGACAGCCTGGGCCCCGCCGTTAGCCCGGAAAGCGAACGGCTTGCGGCGTTTTATGCCGCCCGCGAAGCACGGCTAATCGCCGCCGGCAAGCTGCGCCAAGACTATGCGCCGACAGACGCCCCTTTCGACGCCAATACTCTTGCCCGCAATTTTCGGCGGATCGCGCTTTACGACGAATACCGCCCCGACGCGCCGGGGCTCGTTGCCGAAGAAACCGTGAGCCAACTGCGCCGCTGGCAAAAGCCCGTAACAATCGGCGTCTACCACGGGCCCACCACGCCCGCCGCCCAGCGCCGCAGGGACATCAGCGAGGTGCGCAGTTTTGCGCGACGGCTAGGGGCGATCACCGGACTGGATGTGAGCTTCACCAGCGTGGCTAACGCCAATTTTGTGGTGCTCTTTCTGAACCGCGATGAAATGCTGACCGAGCCCGAAAAGCTGCGTCTGGACCTTCCGATCATGAATAACGAGGTTCTACGTGGACTTGAGACGCTGCCAGACGAAATCGACTGCATCGCCTACGGACTGACCAGCCGGGCACCGCCCTTGGGCTACGTGGGTTCTATCGTTGCGATCCGGGCTGAGCATGCGCCGCGCACGCGTCGGTCCTGCATCCACGAAGAGATGACCCAAGCCCTAGGCTTGGCCAACGACAACCCCAACATCCGCCCGTCGATTTTCAATGATGACGAGGAGTTCGCGCTCCTGACGCGCCATGATGAGCTGTTGCTCAAGATGTTATACGACCCCAGGCTACGCGACGGCATGACCCCCGAAACCCAAGGCCCGATCCTATTGGAAGTGGCCCGCGACGCCATGCGTCAATCCCGTATCTGAAGGAGACCCCCATGGGCATTCTGGATTTCCTCTCCGGCGAATTTATCGACGTGATCCACTGGGTGGACGACACCCGTGACACCATGGTCTGGAGGTTTGAACGCCACGGGCACGCGATCAAATACGGGGCGAAAATGACCGTGCGGGAGGGCCAGTCTGCGGTATTTGTGCACGAAGGCCAGTTGGCGGACGTCTTTGCCCCGGGGCTCTACATGCTCGAAACCAACAACATGCCGATCATGACGACGCTGCAGTTCTGGGATCATGGGTTCAATTCGCCGTTCAAGTCCGAGGTCTACTTCGTCAACACCCGGCGGTTCTCGGATCTCAAATGGGGCACCAAGAACCCGGTCATCTGCCGCGACCCGGAATTCGGGCCGGTGCGCATCCGCGCCTTCGGCAGCTATGAGATCAAGGTCGCGGACCCGGCCCGGTTCCTATCAGAGGTGGTGGGCACCGACGGCGAATTCACCATGGACGAAATCAGCTACCAGATCCGCAACATCATCGTGACGCAGTTTTCTGCGGCGGTGGCCCAGTCGGGGATACCGGTCCTTGATATGGCGGCGAACCTTCTTGACCTGGGCAAGCTTCTGTCCCAGCGCATTGCACCTGCGCTAGCGGAATACGGGCTGGCCCTGCCGGGGTTCTACATCGAAAACATCAGCCTGCCGGAAAAGGTGGAAGCCGCGCTCGACAAGCGAACGTCGATGGGGCTGGCGGGAAATTTGGATGAGTTCATGAAATACTCCGCCGCCGAGGCCATGGCCACTGCTGCATCAAACCCCGCGGGCGGGGGAATGGCCGCGGGGATGGGCGCAGGCATGGGGTTAGCCATGGCGCAAAACCTCAACCCTTGGGGCAATCCGGCAAGCACGGCGGCCCCTACCCCCGCTGCCGCGGCCCCAGCTCCGCCGCCCCCGCCGGTGGAAAAGGTCTGGCACACCGCAGAAGGCGGCCAGACCCAGGGTCCCTTCTCGAAGGCGCGCCTGGGACGCATGGCGTCCGAAGGCGGTCTGACCAGAGAAACCTTTGTATGGACCGCCGGTCAGGATGGCTGGATGCGCGCGGGCGATGTCGCCGAACTGGCGCAGCTTTTTACAGTGATGCCGCCACCCCCACCGGGGGCCTGAGCCACCCGTGGCCGGGGCTTTGCAAAAACGTATCCGGCGAGCGTTACCGCTGCGCCGCACGGTGCTAAAGGCAGCGCACCTGACGATGATCCCGCTTCTGATCTGGTTCGTCCTTGTGCAGCCCAAAGACATCACGCCCTTTGGCACCACCGCCTTCCGCATCCATTCGAACCTGGCGCTGGTTTTTGTGTCGATCACACTCCTATGGTTTGCCGACTACATGCGCCGCGGGCTTGCGGGGCGCCCAGGCCCGCGCCTGCCGCGTTGGGCCAAAACGGTTCATAAGATCATGCACCACACGATCATCTGGGGTCTTATGCTGGTGGCGCTGACCGGCTTCTTGCTGGGGCTCACAAGCGCGGTCCTGCTGAAGGCTGGGGGTTTTTTACCCATCGCCCCACCGCTAAATTATCGCCACTGGAACGAAGCCATCGGCGCCTTTCATACGGTCGAATTCTACGCGCTGGCGGGACTGATTGTCGTGCATGCGGGCTTTCACGCGTGGCGACACTTTGTTCTTCGGGACAATGCCCTACGGATCATGGCACCGAAGAGGTGGTTCAAATACCTATGATCGAAGAGCACCGCTTCCCCTGCACCACCTGCGGCGCTGACCTGCGGTTTGAACCCGGGGCAACCACGCTTGAATGCGACCATTGCGGTGCGCGCCAGGAGTTCCGCGAGCCTGCCCCCAAGGGCTCCATCGCCGAGCTCGACTTTCGAAAGGCGCTCCGGGATGAGTTGGACACCGCCGAGGTGGAAGAACGGCGCACCCTGACCTGCGACAGCTGCGGCGCCCATGTGGAATTTGACCCCAACACGCACGCGAGCGAATGCCCTTTCTGCGCCACCCCTGTGGTCACCAACACGGGCACAGAACGCCAGATCAAACCCCGCGGGGTTGTGCCATTTGCTATCGACGAACGGGCCGCGCGCCAGGCCATGACTGATTGGCTAGGATCGCTTTGGTTTGCACCGTCCGGGCTTCAGGCCTACGCGCGCAAGGGTCGGTCAATGACTGGGGTCTATGCCCCCTACTGGACCTATGACGCGGACACCAAATCCACCTATAGCGGCGAGCGGGGGACAATCTACTACGTGACCGAGCAGGTCACCGTCCAGCGGGACGGCAAGACCGTGACGGAAAACCGCCAGGTCGCCAAGGTGCGCTGGACCCCGGCCCGCGGCCGTGTGGCCAGGTTCTTTGACGATGTGCTGGTGCTTGGATCAGCGTCCCTACCCAAAAGCTACACGGACGCGCTGGCGCCCTGGGACCTGACCGCGCTCGAACCCTACCAGCCAGAATTTCTGGCGGGCTTTCGGGCCGAAGCCTACACCGTCGACCTGGACGCCGGTTTCGACGAAGCCCGTGCGATCATGGACCGCACCATCCTACGCGACGTGCGCTTTGACATCGGCGGTGACAAACAGCGAGTTCACCAGGTCAACACAGACGTGCGCGACGTCACCTTCAAACACATTCTTCTACCGGTCTGGCTTGCCGCCTACCGCTACCGGGGAAAGTCATTCCGCTTTGTGGTGAACGGCCAGACAGGCACCGTGCGGGGCGAACGGCCCTGGTCCGCCTGGAAAATCGCCGGCGCCTTGGTGGCAGCCCTGATTGTGGCCGCCGCGGTGGGCTATTTCGCCGCCGCGCAATAGGTAAGGCCCATGTTTCCGATCCGCGACCACAACCCGTCCCAACGCACGCCCTTTGTCACCTGGACCCTGATGGCGGCCAATATCGTAATTTTTCTGGCCTACTACCCGGCGATGATGGGTAACCCCCAAGAGCTAGCGTTCTTCTGGCAGGACTGGGCGCTGATTCCGGCGCGGGTGGCCGATGGGCGCGACTGGCACACGCTTTTCACGTCTATGTTCTTGCACGGCGGGTGGATGCACCTAATCGGCAACATGCTTTTTCTCTATATCTTCGGCGACAATATGGAAGACGCCTTCGGCCACCTGGGCTTTCTGCTCTTCTACCTGGTGTCCGGACTGGCCGCCGATGCGGTGCAGATTGCCGCCGCCCCAGCCAGCCAGGTCCCCGTCGTGGGGGCGTCGGGCGCGATTGCGGGGGTGCTGGGCGGGTATCTCCTGCTCTACCCCCGGGCGCGGGTCGACATCGTGGTAATCATCGTTTTCATCTTCCGCACCTTTTCCTTGCGCGCCTGGATTGTTCTGTCGATCTGGCTTGCGCTCCAGTTCTTCGGCGGCCTGGGGTCGAACCCAGACGAAGGCGGGGTGGCCTACTGGGCTCACGCAGGCGGATTTGTGGCGGGCTTCGTCTTGGCGTTGCCGTTCTGGTTGCGCCAGGGAGGCACGGCATTCTGGCGGCGCACCGAAGGGTCCCCACCTCATCCACCCACCAACACGCCCGCCCGCATGAGCCCGATCCCCACAGTGCGCCGCCGTCGCTGAGCCGCGTCAATTGCGGCGGCTCGAGGGCAACGGCCTAAGATCGGACCCAGCCGCGCCACGATTGTCCAAAATGGCCCAGAAATCGGTTTTTGGCCGTCCTAATGCCGCCCCTTATCCCCGCCACCTTCAGCCCAAAGTTAAAACGAAGGGCAGTTCGTTATGTGGCGCTCCATTTTTGCGATATTGGCGGCAGCGATTGTTGCCGGTAGCGGGGTTTCGGCCGGCACCGCGCAAACGATGAAAAAGCTTATGACAGCGGATGAAGCCCGCGCTTGGCAGGCGGTGGGCCGCGTGGATATCGCGGGCACCGGGTTCTGCACCGGCACGCTTATTTCTCCCAAATTGGTACTGACCGCGGCCCATTGTGTTTTTGACCCCTACTCTGGCGACCAGCTAGAAGTGTCGCGCATTGTCTTCCAGGCCGGGTGGCGCCAGGGACGCGCCGCGGCCCACCGCACCGCGCGCCGCGTGGTGGTGCATCCGGCCTACCGGCACACGGGCCGCGCCGATTTCAACGCCGTGAGCACCGACATCGCGCTCATTGAACTGGATCAGCCGATCCGGTCCCGTGCCATCGTCCCCTTCGGCCGCGCCGAACGGCCCGGCGTCGGCAGCATTGTCAAGGTTGTGTCTTACGCCCGCGACCGGTCAGAGGCCCCGTCGCTAGAAGAGCCGTGCGAGATCCTTGGCAAAAGCCAAGCGGTGCTTGTGCTGTCATGCCAGGCAAGCTTCGGAGCGTCAGGTTCCCCCATCTTTGTGGTCGAAAACGGTGTGCCAAAAATCGCATCGGTGGTGTCAGCCAAGGCCACATGGCAAGACCGGGACGTGGCGCTTGGCACCTCGCTCGGGCGCCCGCTGGAAGAGCTTTTGGCCCAGATCAAGCGGTCGAACGGCGTCTTTCGGGCCCGCCGCCCCGGAGCCCAGTCCCTGGCCGAACAACTGGGCCGGGCGCAAGCAAAAAACTAAGGCCCAACCCCCAACCCGGGCGGTGACCCGCGTGGGCGGGTCCGCAAAATCCAAAGGTCCGCCCCTTGAAAGGGCACGCAGGGTTCATATCTCGCTGTTATCGGTCGCCCAAGTGGGGCCGATGACTTCAAATGGCCCGTCCGTCACAGGAGGGTCGCACCAACGACGTTTCGCTCAATGGAGGACACGCCCCATGCGTACCTACGATTTCGCACCCCTTTACCGTTCCACCGTCGGCTTTGACCGCCTCGCGTCCATGCTCGACCGAGCCATGAGTGTTGAACCCAACACCAACGGTTACCCCCCTTACAATATCGAAAAAACCGATGAAAACGCTTACCGCATTTCGGTCGCGGTTGCCGGTTTCACCGACGAAGAGCTTTCGGTGGAGATGCGCGACGGGCAGCTGGTGATCGGCGCCAAAAAAGCAGCGTCCGAAACCGGGGAAGAGGTAACTTACCTGCACCGCGGCATTGCCGCCCGCAGCTTTGAGAAGCGCTTCCACCTGGCCGACCATGTGCGCGCCGTCGGCGCCCGCACCGAAAATGGCATCCTGCATGTTGACCTGGTCCGAGAGGTGCCCGAGGCCCTGAAACCGCGCCAAATTGCCATCGGCAATCACACAACGATCACCGCCAAGCCCTCGGCGAAAAAAAAATCGGCCAAGGCGGTCGCATAGGCTGACCATTGCCCGGCGCTGACCCTTGTCGGTGCCGGGCCGTGGGGCCCCGAGGCCGGTGGGTTCCGGTACGGCAACCTTCGGGCTGGTCGTCCGCCCCAAACTCTGAACCCCAATCCCGCGACCGCACGCCTTTTGCCAGCGGTCGCGTAATCCATCCAGTTGCCGTCTCGGTACCACCAACCCAAGGTGCCGTGACCTGCATTGCAGACCCCCCGCCCGCCCCCCTGGGCGGGGGGTGGCGTTTGGGCGCGCGTGCTAGGCGACCCAGTCCAAACTCTGTTCCACCGCGTGGGCAAAGCTCTGCGCTGTGCTTGATGCCGACATCAAAAGAAACCCGTCCGCACCGGTACGCACCACCAGCGCGCCCATGTGCTCCATGACCGTGCGCTCCGCCCGGCCCAGGGGATAGGCCGTGTCCAAAAGATTAAGCGCCGTCATCCGTTCGAGCGCCGGGCGTGCCAGTGGCCCGTCGAGGTGCAGCATGACCCAGTTGTTCGTCTGCTCCACCAGATAGGCCGCGTCGCCCATATAGGTGCGCACGGTGTCTACGCCACCGTGGGGTGCCCCTGGGTAAAGGATCATCACCTGCGCCTCGGCAAAACCCACAACACGTACGTCGCCCACGGCCACGCTGTCGCCCACCGCAGGCACCACGGCGCCCGTTCCCGCCAAAAGCGCCGCTGCAAAGGCGTCTTCGCCACCCAGGGGAATGCTTGCGACTACAGCGGCGGTATTGGTTTCTTCGCGCAGGAGCGTTTTGCCCCAGACCTTTTGCAACCCGCCGAGCGGGCTTTTTGCCACCAACTTGAACTCAGCCACGGAGCCGTTCCCCCTCTGGATCGACAAAGTGCGGCGATACGATCTTCACTTCGGTGTCCTGGTAGCGCACCCCGTCCCAGGCACGGATGCGTTCGCCTAACCGGGTCCCACCCGCTTTCACAAAACCCAGCCCGATATGGTGGCCCAGGTTCGGCGAATAGGCCACCGAGGTCATCCAACCCAAGTCATTTTCCAAAGTGGGCTTGGCGCCGAACTCCAGAAAATGCGCGCCAGCAGATAGCTTTTTCGTGGGATCAACCGGGACAATCCCCATCAACTGCCACGTGTCATCGCGCATCAGGTATTCGCGCCGGGACATGATAGCGCCGATGCTATCCTTTTTGTCGCTTACCATCCTGCCGAGCCCCAGGTTCTTGGCCGTTGTCTGGCCGGTCAGTTCATTGGCGACCGGGTGGCCCTTTTCGATCCGCATGACGCTGAGCGCCTCCATCCCGTAAGGGGTCACGCCCAGATCTTTGCCCGCGGCCATGATCGCGCGTATCATGGCGTCGCCGTAGCGGCTGGGTACGGCGATCTCGTAGGCCAATTCGCCCGAAAAGCTGATCCGGAACAAGCGCGCAGGCACGCCGCCGCAGACAGTGACGTCAGAGCAGGCCATAAACGGGAAGGCCCCATTTGAAATGTCGGCTTCGGGATCGACTAGGCGGCGCAAAAGGTCCCGGGACCGGGGGCCGGCGACGGCATATTGTGCCCAGCTGTCGGTGACGCTGATAATGTGCACGTCCATATCCGGCCACAGACACTGTCGGCAGAAATCCAGGTGCCGGTAGACGCCCACGGCGTTGGCGGTGGTTGTGGTCATCACGTAGTGGGTTTCGCCCAGGCGTGCTGTAGTGCCGTCGTCCATGACGATCCCGTCTTCGCGCAGCATGATGCCGTAGCGGACCTTGCCCACCGCAAGCTTGGCAAAGCCATTGGCGTAAACCCGGTTCAGGAAGTCCGTAGCGTCGCGGCCCTGGATGTCGATCTTGCCCAGGGTCGAGACGTCCGCCACGCCCACGGCGCCCCGCGTGGCGAGCACTTCCCGGTCGCAGCTTTCACGCCAGGTGCTTTCCCCTGGACGGGTATACCATTCGGCCCGCAGCCACGGCCCGCTTTCCACAAAGCTGGCCCCGATTTCTTTTGCCCAGGCGTGGCTCGGCGGAAGCCGGTAGGGGCGGAAGTCTTTGCACCGCGCGCGCCCCGCAAAAGCGCCTAGCGCCACGGGGCTGTAGGGCGGGCGAAAGACAGTGGTGCCGGTTTCCGAGATGCTGCGGCCGCGGGCCTGCGCCATCAGAGCAAGACCAAGAACATTCGACGTGCGCCCCTGGTCGGTGGCCATCCCCAGCGTGGTGTAGCGTTTCAGATGCTCAACGCTGCGAAAGCCCTCTTGCTCCGCCTGGCGGATATCTTTGGCGGTCACGTCGTTTTGCAGGTCCACCCAGGCGCGACTATCGCCCGGAACCGACCAGGTCGGCGTAATTTCCGACGGCTCGTCCTCGGCTGTGGGCGCGCCGCCGGCGGGCGCCTGAAAGCCCAGGTCGGCCAGCACCTCTGCCGCCAGTCGGTGGCCCTGGGCCAGGCAGGCGCCCGTGCCCATGGTGCCCGCCGCGGACCCGGCCACAACCATGCCCACAGGCAGCGCACCGCCCGGCACAAAACCTGCGATGTCGTCGCGCCAGATGGGGCGGCCCCGGTGGTGGCAGGTCAAATGCACGTTGGGCGACCAGCCACCGGCCACGGCCAGGCAATCGGCCTCGATCGTCTGGCCGTTGGTTAGCGTGATGCGTCGCAGCGCCTGGCGTCCGCTTGTATCTTTGACCGCGGCACCCATCACAACGCTTGTGCCCGGCATGTGCGCCAGGGGCGCCCGGTCGCGGGTGTCGATCATGGCGGCGATATCCACACCCTTGGCGCGCAAGTCTGCTGCGGTGCGCCAGCCGTCGTCGTTATTGGTGAGGATCG
>JBCCMR010000070.1:0-11470 GCA_039026255.1 Pseudomonadota bacterium | reverse complement strand
GGGGAACGGGCCGTGGCCCGGGCGGCCACCAAATACGGCACAATGTTCGGGGTGTCGTCCCTGGCCACGGTGACCGTCGAAGAAATCGAAAAGCTCGCTCCCGGGCCCAAAATGTTCCAGTTCTATTTCCATAAGGACCGCGGCCTGAACGACGCGCTTCTCGAACGGGCGCGGGCGGCGAATTTTAACGTGATGGCGCTGACGGTCGACACGATCACTGGTGGCAACCGCGAACGGGACCTGCGCACCGGCTTCACCTCTCCACCCAAGCTGACGCCGGCGTCGGTGTTGTCCTTCGCCGCGCACCCCATGTGGGCGTGGAATTTCTTCACCAAAGAGCCCTTTGACATGCCCCACCTGTCCGGCCATGTGAGCGCGGGCACCAACCTTGCTGTGTCGGTGGGGGAGTACTTTTCCACGATGCTCGACCAGTCGATGTCCTGGAAAGACGCAGAAAAGCTCTGCGCCCAGTGGAACGGCCAGTTCGCGCTGAAGGGGATTATGTCGGTCGAAGATGCCAAACGCGCGGTAGATATCGGCTGCACCGGGATCATGGTGTCGAATCACGGCGGGCGCCAGTTGGACGGGGCGCGCAGCCCCTTCGACCAGCTTGCCGAAATTGTCGATGCCGTCGGCGACAAATGCGACGTGATCTGCGAGGGCGGCATCCAGCGCGGCACCCATGTCCTAAAGGCGCTAAGCGTGGGTGCCAAGGCGTGCTCTGGCGGACGGCTTTACCTTTACGCCTTGGCCGCCGCGGGCCAGGCGGGCGTGGAACGGGCGCTGGGCCAACTGCGCACAGAAATCGAACGCGACATGAAACTGATGGGCGTGACCCGCATTGATCAGCTAAGCCGCGACAACATCCGCTGGCGACGCAGCGCCTAGGTGGGTGACGGCGCCCTGGCAGGGCCCGCCAGATGCCGTTCGTCAGATGCCGTTGTCGGTGCGCAGCTTAAAGCCCTGGCTGCGCAGACCCGCCACGATTTCTTCCACATGCGGGCGGTCGCGGGCTTCGATGACAACCTCAAGCTCCGCCTGTTTGAGAGCCACCGTCTGCATCATGCGTTGGTGGATGACCTCGATCACGTTGGCCCCCGCCTCGCCGATGATGCGCGCGATGTCAGACAGCTGACCCGGCGTGTCGTCGATTTCAAAGGTCAGCCGGGTGATGCGCCCGTCGCGCACCAGCCCGCGCAGGATCAGCGTCGATAGAAGCCGCGAATCGATGTTGCCGCCGCACACCACAAGGCCCACCTTTTGGCCGCGCAGGGCCGCGAGGTTCTTTTTGATCACCGCAAGCCCCGCCCCAGGCGCGCCTTCGGCCACCAGCTTTTCCGCAGAAAGCAGATCGAAGATGGCATCTTCGATTTCGGCCTCGGTGGCGCTGTCGATGCGATCCACATGGTCCGAAATAACGGCCATATTGGCCTCAGAGGGCTCTTTGACGGCAATGCCTTCGGCGAGGGTCCCACCCGCAAAATGGGTGCTTGCCCCTTCAAAGCGCGCCTTGACCGCGTCAAAAAGCCGGGCCTGGGCGCCGATCACGCGGATACCCGGGCGCATCGCCTTTGCGATCACCGCTGACCCGGCCATCAGCCCCCCGCCGCCGATGGGCACAACCAGCACATCGAGATCAGGCACCTGTTCAAGCATCTCCATCGCCACGGTGCCCTGTCCCGCGGCAACCTTCGGGTCATCGAATGGGTGCACGAAGGTCATCCCCTTTTCGACGCCCATGGCCAGGGTGAACTTCAAGCTTTCCTCAAACGCTTGACCGTGGAGCACAACCTCCGCACCAAAATCGCGGGTCTGCTGGATCTTGTTGAAAGGGGTGCCCACCGGCATCACGATCACCGATGGGACACCCAAGCGCGTCGCGTGATACGCCACACCCTGGGCGTGGTTGCCCGCACTACAGGCGATCACCCCGGCCTGGCGTTCCGCGTCTGTCAGGCTCAGCAGTTTGGCCAGCGCACCGCGGGCCTTGAAGCTGTTGGTATGCTGGAGGTTTTCCAGCTTGAGGTAGAGGTCGATCCCCAATTTGCGTGACAGGCGGGCGGCGCGCACGGTGGGGGTCAGGATCGTCGCGTCGCGAATGGCACCGTGGGCGGCCTTCACGTCGGCTTCGCTGATATACATGGTTGCCTCCCCCGCGCTTGATGCTTCGTTTCGTCGGGGCGTGTAATGGCGGCAATCGCAACCGGGCGCCAGCACAATCGGTGTTTGCGCTACTGGCCCGGCCCGCTGCCGCTACCTAGGCCCGGGCGGCCATAGCTAGGGCCACCAGCCGCTTGCGGATGTCTTCGGGTTTTTGCAGCGGTGGATCGAACCAAAGTCGGGCAAAACTGTCCCCGGCACGCAGATCAATCCCCTCCATATCGAGGGAAGTCATAACCCAGTCCCCAGGCCCTAGGCGTAAAAGTGTTTCGGCGTATTCCTTGATCGCATCCAAATGATCATCGTTCATGTGGTCCACGGCGCCCCGCTCCATCGCCGCAAGCCCATTCCCCCCGGCGGTCAACAGCATCTCCGGATCAAGGGTCGCGCCTGGCGAAAGAACCGCGCTCCGAAAGGCAATGCGGCAGGGTTCCGACCCTGGCCCGTGGCGGGCTTTAAAACGGTGGCCTGCAGGGCCCGCCTCATCAGGAGCCACCGCATCCCCCGCAAGGATAAGCGCCGCATTCCCGTCAATGAGAACCAGCGTCATCGGCCCAGGCTGCGCCCGACAAAGCGGCGCGCCGTCTAGGTCGCTGGCCACCGGCACCAGCCGGGTCATCGGCATGCCGCTCTGGAGGGTCGTCAAAAACCCCTGGCGCGCCTCCCGCAGAAGACGTTTGGCACGACCTAAGTCTCCGGACGGGTGGTAGATGGCGTGGTCTGACATGGCGGTCCCCTGGTAATGGTGTTGGAAAAGCGAATGACTGGGTGGGCGGGGTGCTATGTCACGGCTCGCCTGCCTGCGCGTCAGGTTATAAACCTCAGCGGGGCTTGCGCCAAGGCTGCCACCCCACTCCACCCTTTGGATTGAACCCAGACCCTTTGCCATGACCGAGACGCAGCTGTCTTCCAATCTTATGACCCGTCGTCGGGCCTTGGCGCTTGGCGCGGGCGGGCTCTCGGCGGCGGCGATCACACCCTTTGCGGCGAGCCAGGCAGCAGCGCCCCTGACCCGCGCGCTGACCATCCAGGGCGCCCGTTACCCCGTGCGCGGGCCGGTGACCGACGGGCTTTTTTCGCTATCGCCCGACGCCCCACCTCCGGTGCTACGCCTGCGCCGCGGGGTGGAACATGTCTTTGACGTCACCAACGCCACCGCCGATTACACCACCGTACATTGGCACGGTCTGCGGGTGCCCAACGCCATGGACGGGGTACCCTACCTCACCCAGGTGCCCATCGCAGCCGGGGAGACTTTTCGCTATCGCTTCGCATCACCGGACGCGGGCACGTTCTGGTACCACCCGCACTGCATGACGATGGAGCAGATGGCCAAAGGCTTGACCGGCCTTTTGGTGGTGGAAGAGGATCGCGATCCGGGTTTTGACGCCGACCTGCCCCTGGTGCTGAAGGATTTCAGGCTCAACGATGACGGCACCTGGCAGGACCTCTGGACACGCCGGGGGGCGGCGCGCGGGGGCACAACCGGGGCGATCAGCGCCACCAACTGGGACCTGGCGCCGGTGATGGAAGCGCCAGCGGGCGGACTTGCCCGGCTGCGCCTAGCGGCCACCGACATCAGCCGCATCTACCGGATTTATCTGCCGGATGCCCGGGGTGTGGTGGTGGCGCTCGACGGCCATCCTTTACCCGCGCCCGCACCTCTGCCCACGAAACCGGAAACGGCGCTTGCGCTGTCGCCCGGGCAGAGAGCAGATATCGTCGTGGTGATGCCCCCAGGCGAAGGTCAGATGCAAGAGGTGTTGACCCGCGCCCCGGGCACCCCGCGCACCCTAGCCCGGCTAGCCGCCCGCGGGGCCAACCGGGGCCGCCGAACCGCCGAAATCGCACCCTTGCCTGCGAACCCGGTGCCGATGCCGGACCTGTCCCGGGCCCGCCTGGAGGAATTCGTCTTCGGCTGGTCGCCCGACGGCACCGCCCCCAACAATGGCTGGTGCGGCACGCTGGGATACACGTTCTGGTCCATCAACCGCACCCCTTGGCCGGGCGACGCGGCCCCGGGGGTCGGACCCCTCGCCACTTGGAAGCTGGGTGACCACGTGGTCCTGCGGCTCCGCAACGAGAGCCCGAACGACCACCCGATCCACTTGCACGGCCTGCTTTTCCGGCCGCTCCGATCGAACAAACGTCCCGTGCGTCCGCACCCGACCGACACGGCGCTTCTCCTGCGGGAGGAAACGCTCGATGTGGCGTTGATCGCGGATAATCCCGGGGACTGGGCCTTCCATTGCCACATCATCGAGCACCAGAAGACCGGCCTGGCTGGTTTTATCCGGGTCGAATCCTAAGCCTGCCTAACCGCCCCGGTGTTTGAAGCTGTCGCGCCGGAACGAATAGAGCGCGTCGGGGTCCACCGCCACGTCGACCACTGCCGGGCGACCCGAGGCCAGGGCAGCTTCGATGGCCTGTGCTGCCTCTTCCAGCGTACGCGCCCGGAAACCGACGGCCCCGTAAAGCTCCGCCAGTCTATCGAATGGCGGGCTTGAGACGTCTGCGCCGATGTAGCGGCCCCCGAAGAAATCGCGCTGATAGGCTTTTTCCGCGCCCCAGCAGCCGTTGTTCATAACAACGGTCACCGTGTTGATGCCGTGATCGACGGCAGTGGACAGCTCCGATGTGGTCATGCCAAACCCACCGTCCCCCATCAGCGACACCACCGGCCGATCTGGGCAGGCAAGCTTCACACCAAGTCCGCAGGCAAAGGAAAACCCCACCAGGCCGAAGTCGAGCGGGGTGAACAGACTGCGGGGCTCAAAGTAGTCAAGCGCGTCGGTCGCCTGGAGGCAAAGCGTGCCCGCGTCCATGGTCACCGCCGCGTCCCGGGGCAGGACCCCGCGCAGGATCTTAAACAGCCCCGAGGGCTGGATCGCCGCCGCGGCTACATCGGCGTGGGCGTCCCGGTCGGTTAGGTATTGGCGCCGCTCGGCCACGAGCGCCTGGGTCCAGGCGCGGGCCCTCTCGCGGGCACCCAGGGCGGCCAAGGCGTCGGTCAGTTGCCCGGCCACCACCGGCGCATCGCCACAGATGCCCAGCGCCACCGGGAAATAACGGCCGAGCGCGGTGGGATCGTGCTCCACCTGAATGATACGCGCGTCACGATTGATGTTGTCGTAGCTGTAGAAGGTCGCGTTGAAGCCGATACGGGTGCCAAGCGCCAGTATCACATCCGCCTCCCGCACCAGGCGCGAAGCCACCGGGTTGCCGCGCGGGCCCATCTGCCCGGCATGGAGCGGATGGTCCGAGGGCACCGCGTCGCCGTGTCCCGGGGACGTCACAATAGGCGCGTCGGCGGCCTTAGCTAGGGCGATGGCGGCCTGGGCGGCCCCGGTCGCCTTGATGCCGCCGCCTGCGATGATCACCGGCCGCGCCGCATCGCGTAGCATTTGCGCCGCCTGGGCCACGGTTTCTGGCGCGGCAGCAAGCGGGCTCAGCGGGCGGTAGGCCCCGGGCTGTGGCAGGGGGGTGATCTGGGTCTCAGCACTGAGCACGTCGCGAGGCAGGTTCAGGTGCACGGGCCCCGACCGGGGGGCGTAGGCCACGCGAAACGCCTCTTGCATCAATTCGGGCACCCGTGCCGCCGACGGCACGGTCCAAGTCTTTTTTGTGACCGGCGCAAAGAGCGCCTGCTGGTCCACCTCTTGGAAGGCGTCGCGGTAAAGGTGCCCGGTGGCAAGCGCGCCCGCGATAGACACCAGGGGCGTGAAGGCCGCTTTCGCCTGGGCCAGACCGGTCACCAGGTTGGTGGCTCCGGGGCCGTTCTGTCCCGCCAGCACCACCCCTGCGCGACCCGAAGCGCGGGCATAGCCGTCGGCCATATGGGTGCCGGTGCGTTCGTCGTGGACGCCCACAAAATCAATGCTTGGGGCGTCATATAAAGCGTCGAACATCTCCATCGTGGCAGACCCAATCAGCCCGAACACATGGCGCGTGTCCTCGACCAAAAGTGCCTCGACGGCGGCGCGGCCGCCGGTCATCGTCGTCGTGGTATCGGTCGGATTGTCCTTCATTGGGTCCTTTCCTGCGCCAAAGCGGCGTTTAAAAACGCGGCGACCGGCCAAGCAAATGCATCGGGCCGCTCAATAAGCCCCAGGTGTTGAAGCCCGGGCACGACCTCCACCGCGGCGCCGGCGATTTCGGCACCTATCGCGTGGGCCATGGCAGGCGTTGACCCGGTATCCCCTTCGCAGGTCATGACCAGGGTGGGTTGGGTGATCGGCGGGGCGGGGCGGATCAATTCGCGCACCCCTTGGGCCAGCACGTAGCGATGCGCGGCATAATTTTCCGGGTCATTGGCCAGCACCACCTGGCGCACGGTTTCGACCCGGTCCGCGTGCCGGGCGCGGAAATCGGCGGTGAACCAGCGGGCCAGCGTTTCGTCGATGCGCGCGCCGGGCCCACCGGCGGCGCTGGCGCGGGCGCGGGCCTCCACCTCGGCCTGGGCGGCGGCCCCCCGGTCATGGGGGGAGTTTAGGATTGCCAGGGCGTTCACCCGCCCCGGCGCATCCAGCGCCACGCGCCGGTTGATCATCCCGCCCAGCGAAAACCCCACCAGGGCCGCCCGGTCCCAGCCCAGGGTGTCCATCAACGCCAGCACCTGGCGCGCCAGCGCTGCCAAGTCGACGGGCGCGCCCGGCAGCGCACTTTCGCCGTGACCCAGAAGATCGTAGCGCGCCACCCGGAACCGCGCGGCAAAAGTGGGCAGCATCGCGTCCCAGGTCACCCGGCGGTCCATGCCAAGCCCGTGGATCAGGACCACGCGTGGCGCGTCTTCGGCGCCTTGGACGTCCCAGGCGGTGCCGCCTGCGCCAGGTACGGCCACTTAGACACCCGCCGGATTGTCGAGGTCGCGGCCCATTTCAGCCAGGTCCTGGTAACGATCGCCGATGCGGTGGTTCGGGTGCCCGCCGACGGACGCGCCCAGCGCCACCACAACTTCGTCCGGGGCGGGGGCGTCGCAGATCGCTGTCTGGATCGTCTGGTAGTGGGACCGCCGCCCGGCGTCGTCTTTGTCCATCAGCGGGATTGTGATCGGCGCCCCGGGTCCGCCGCGGGTGTTGGAAAACGCTAGGTAGGATTTGGCGTTCACTGCCTCGCGCAGTTGGTTTCCGAAGTGGAGCGTGTGGGTCAGGCCCTGGGCGTGCTCGATCTCGCCACCCATGCCCACAACGCTGGCCTTGCCCGCCCCTTCGAGCCGGTCGCCCGTCACGCGCAGCAACATCTCGGTCAGCGTTTTGCCCAGCACCGGCCCGTGTTCGGCGATTTCTGGCCGCAGGTTCTCCACATGGCCGAGCCCCACCCAGGGGTTTTTGATCACCGCCAACGCCGCCACCAGGAGCGTGGGCTCCGCCGGGGCCTTCCAGCCTTCGACAAAGGTGGTCTGCTGCCAGATCAGCGTGCGGCGGATCTCAATGGGCATGGGCCAGTTCCCGCCCGGCGAACGCTGGCATCACCTCGTCAATGAAAAGCTTCAGCGACCGTTTCTGCCGCTCCATATCCAGGCCCATGGACGCGTAGTAGATAAAGGCGTCCACGCCGATCGACTGGTAGGCGCGCAGCTTTTCGATAACCGCGTCCGGGCGCCCCATCATCAGGTTCGTCTCCAGCATTTCGGGCTCCACCCGCACATTACCGTCGAGCGTCGCCAGCGGCACCGGATCGGCGAACCCGTTCTTCACGTCGCCAGATTTGGTCATCAAGTTGCCGAAACGGGCGAGGATCTGGCGCACGGCGGCAATGGCCGCCTTGCGGTCGTCTTCTGTGTCGTAGACCGCCGCGTGACGCATCATGGCAAAGCGACCGCGGTACCCGGGATTGAGCCGCGCAATCGAATCCTCAAGCATCCCTCTATATTTTTCAGCCTCGGAAAACGGCAGCGTCAGGGGCCAACTCATGACCGAGCAGTTGTTTTCCACGGCATAGTCAAAGGTAATGGGGGACCGGGCCGCGACCCAGATCGGCACTTCGTCTTGCACCGGTTTGGGGCAGGCGGTGGACCGCGGGAACTGCCAGTAGGTGCCGTCATGTTCCACGTCGCCGCGCCAGAGCTTGCGCACCAGGGGCAGCATTTCTTGCATGTAACGCCAACCGTCCTTTTGATCGAGCCCCGGGCGCATACGGTCGAATTCGCGCTGGTAGGCGCCCGAGCCCACGCCAAACTCTACCCGACCGCCGCTGATAAGATCGCAAAGCGCCGCCTCCCCGGCGAGCTTCACCGGATGCCAATAGGCGGCGTTGGCCACACCCGCGCCCAGGCGGATGTTGCGCGTGTGATCGGCCCACCAGGTCATCATCTGAAACGGATTCGGCGCAATGGTCATTTCGATGGCGTGGTGTTCGGCGGCCCAGGCCAGTTCGAACCCCGCAGCGTCGGCCATCTGCACCATCTCGATGGTGTGGTCGCGCACGGCAACCATATCGGTGTCCGGGCTGAGCCGTTCCAGGTTTATCGCGATATGAAACTTCATGGCGCAAGCTCCTTTTTGTCTAACGGGGGACGAACGGGTTGCCGAGCGGGGCATCCGAAAGATTCATCCAAACAGTTTTGGGACGCGTGTAGTCATAAACGGCCTGGAAGCCCGCCTCGCGGCCATAGCCGCTGGCTTTAGTGCCGCCAAATTCGGCTACAGGGCTGATCACCCGGTAGGTGTTGACCCAGACGATGCCCGCGCGGACCGCGCGGGCCATGCGTAGCGCCCGGGCGCTATCGCGGGTGAATATTCCAGCGGCTAGCCCGTGTTCGGTGTCATTGGCCAGGCGGAGCGCCTCTTCTTCGGTGTCGAACCGCAAAACGCAAAGCACAGGGCCAAAAAGCTCGGTGTCGACGATATCGAGATCAGGTCCCGGGCAATCGAGGATCGTGGGCTGATAGAAAAGCGGTCCCGCAGGATCTCGGGCGCCGCCGCAGATCAGCCGCGCGCCCTGGTCCTGGGCTCGGGCGACCTGGCCCTCGATCCGGTCCACCTGGGCGGCGGTACAAAGGGGGCCCATATGGGTTGCTTCGGCCATGGGGTCGCCCAGCACCAAACCGCGCGCGATGGTTGCCATCTTATCGATAAAGGTGTCTGCCACCTTATTGGAGACGATCAAGCGGCTGCCCGCCACGCAGCTTTGCCCCGAGGCGGCGAAGATACCCGCCACAGACCCGTTGACCGCGCTGTCGAGGTCGGCATCGTCAAAAACAATGAAAGGGGATTTCCCGCCGAGTTCGAGGCTGAGTTGGGCAAAGTTCTCGGCGGTGTTTGCGATCACCTGGCGCGCGGCACCCGGGCCACCGGTAAAGCTGACCCGTGCCACCAGGGGATGCGACGTCAGCGTGCGCCCGCAGGGGTCGCCGTGACCAGTCACAATATTCAGCACCCCGTCTGGGAAGCCCGCCGCAGCGGCCAGCGCGCCAAGTTCTAAGATCACCGCCGGCGCCGCCTCAGAGGTTTTTAGAACCACAGTATTGCCCGCTGCCAGGGCGGGGCCGATCTTTACCGCAGTAAGGAAAAGCTGACTGTTCCAAGGTACGATTGCCGCCACCACGCCAAGCGGCTCGCGGTCCGTGAAGACAAAAAGATCGGGCTTGTCGATGGGCAGGGTCTGACCGTGGATTTTATCCGCCGCGCCACCAAAGAACGTCAGGTATTCGGCAATATATTTGGCCTGCCAGCGGGTTTCGGCAAAAAGCTTGCCGGTGTCGCGGGTCTCGACCGCACCCAACTCTTCGGATTTGGCGGCCATAAGATCAGCCAGACGGCGCAGGCAGCGGCCCCGTTCGGTCGGGGTGAAGCGCGCCCATGGGCCGTCCCAGCAGGCGGCGTGGGCGGCCCGCACGGCGCGGTCCACGTCAGCGGCCGTGGCCTCGGGCGCGGTGGCCCATGGGTCGCCTGTGGCGGGGTCAAAGCTCTCAAAACGGCCCCCGTCGGACGCATCCGCCCAAGCCCCGTCGATCAACATTTGATAGGTGTGCATTTTGCCGCCGTCCCCGCGTTACGCGGCATGCTGCCACAAAGGCGGCGTCCTTCCTACGGGGAATTTTACGGTCCACCCCAGTCTTTTTCGCCCCTTGGCCCGTACCCACGCGGCACCATTCCAGCCCTGGCGTGTCTTTGGGCAAGATCAGCGAAACACCCGACAAACGCGTGCAATTTGCGCGCCCTCGGGCGCCCAGATAGCGGCTTAGGGCTTGCCAGCGGGCAGGTCTGGCTATTTCATTAGCAAATACAGAGGACGCGTCATGGCTAAAGACTTCTCCGCGCCAAGCGGTTGGGACCGCTCGGGCCTGCCCGGCTGGGCCTACTTCTCCGACGAATTCTTCGAGCTAGAAAAAGAGTGCCTGTTCCGCACCCATTGGCAGATTGTCTGCCATGTCTCTGAGTTGCCCGACCAAGGCAGCTACGTGACCATAGACATCGCCCATGAACGGGGCGTAGTTGTGCGCGGCAACGATGATGTGATCCGCGCCTTCCACAACCTGTGCCGGCACCGGGGCAGCCGCGTGGTGGCCGACGCCCGGGGGCGCTGCAACAAGTCGATGATCTGCCCCTACCACGGCTGGGCCTATAATCTGGACGGCTCTCTGCGCGGGATCGCCCGCCAACGCACCTTCCCGGATATCGACAAATCACAGTTCGGGCTCAAACCACTGGAGATGGAGATCTGGTCGGGCTTCGTCTTCGTCCGGTTCCAGCCAGGACCCCAGCCATCCATTGCCGCGCTCATGGCCCGCCATACCGCCGAGATCGCCCCCTATCGCACGCAAGCGATGGTCACCGACGAAACGGTGTCTTTCGCCGAACGCCTGCCGGTCAACTGGAAGGCCATGCGCGACGTGGACAACGAAGGCTACCACGTGCGCCAGGCACACCCGGCGCTGATGGACCTCTACGGGCAGAAATACTATGACGAACCCTATGTGGAGGGCACGTCGCGGTCGGTAGGTACGTTCAACGACGGACCGTCGCGGCTGCCGACCGTGCGCGCCTACCGGGCGCTTCTACCCGAGGCCACGCATCTGCCCGAAGACCAGCGGCAGAGGTGGCTCTACGTAGGTATCTTTCCCAACATCGTTTTCGGCTTCTACCCGGACAGTGCAATCTGGTACCAAGAGATCCCGATCAGCGCGACCGAAACGATCCAGCGTGGCGCGGTTCTCCGCTACCGGGGCGAAAGCCGCGAACTGCGCGCCGCCCGTTACCTGAGCGGACGCATCGACCGCATCACCGGCGCCGAAGACCAAATGCTGAGCATTTGGGCAGCCGAGGCCACACGGTCGTCGGCCTATGACGGCATCATCCTGAGCGACCTG
>JBCCMR010000069.1:0-11518 GCA_039026255.1 Pseudomonadota bacterium | reverse complement strand
GGCATCGCCAAGCACGCCCCCGGCGCCTTTGTGATCTGCATCACGAACCCGCTTGACGCCATGGTGTGGGCCCTGCGCGAATTCTCAGGCCTACCCCACGAAAAAGTTTGCGGCATGGCGGGCATTCTCGACAGCGGCCGCTTCCGGCACTTACTGTCGCTAGAATTCGGCGTCTCGATGCGCGACGTCACCGCCTTTGTGCTGGGTGGCCACGGCGACACGATGGTGCCGCTCACACGGTATTCCACCGTGGCGGGTATCCCGCTCCCGGACCTGGTGGAGATGGGCTGGACAAGCCAGGAAAAACTTGACGCGATTGTGCAACGCACGCGCGACGGCGGGGCTGAGATCGTAGGACTACTGAAGACCGGCTCAGCCTTCTACGCCCCTGCGGCGTCAGCCATCGAAATGGCCGAGGCCTACCTCAAGGATCAAAAGCGCGTACTGCCCTGTGCGGCTTACGTAGACGGACCCTACGGGCTGGAAAACCTCTACGTAGGTGTGCCCACGGTCATCGGCGCAGGCGGCATCGAAAAGGTCGTTGAAATTCAGATGAACAAAGAAGAGCGGGCCATGTTCGACAAATCCGTCGATGCAGTCAAAGGGCTTGTGGAGGCCTGCAAAGGCATCGACGCCAGCCTGGCCTGATCGGCCCGGCTGGCCCGCCCGGCGGCATGGGCCCGCCGGACCTTCCCCGCGAGCGAGCGCCCTGTGTCAGGCCACATCACGCACAGGCGCCGGCGCTGTAAAGTCGCGATCATGGCTCAGCGACGGCACCCTGGCGCGCGTCGCCTGAACCAGATCGAGGTCGATCTGCGCCGTGATCACCCCGGGCGCAGCGCCTGCATCGGCCAGCACTTCCCCCCAAGGGTCGATGATCAGCGAATGACCGTAGCTTGCCCCGCCGCCCGGGATCGCACCCACGGCGCAAGGGGCAATCACAAAGGCGCCGTTTTCGATGGCCCGCGCCCGGTTAAGTATATGCCAATGGGCTTGGCCGGTGGTCACGGCAAAGGCCGCGGGCACGGCAAGCATGCCTGCCCCCGCTTGCGCGTGATGGCGATAGAGCGCCGGGAACCGCAAATCGTAGCAGACGCTCATGCCCATAGCACCGGCGCGGGTCTGGGCCTGCACGGCCCGGTCGCCCGGCACCACCGCATCGCTTTCCCGGTAGCTTTCGCCGTTGCCCAAATCCACGTCAAAGAGGTGGATTTTGTCGTAGCGCGCTGTGATTTCACCGGATGTGTTCACAAAAAACGAACGGTTGACCCGTTTGCCGCCCGCGGCCTCCACAGCAACGGAACCGATTAGCATTTCTACCCCGGCCTCGGCGGCAAAGGCAGTCAACCCGGCCACCACCGGGTGCGTCGCCTCCGGCGCGGCCGGGATTGTGTAGGCGCCGTCCTTGGTGGCTAGACCGCCGCAGTATTCCGGTAGCGCCAAAAGCTGCCCGCCCGCGTCAACTCCTTGGCGCGCCAGGGTCAGTGCCTCGTTCAGGGCCTCGTCGAAGGTGCCCATGGGGCGCGTCTGCAGGCAGGCGATAGTCAGGGGCTGGGACACGGGAGAGTCCTTTTATGAAGGGCATTTATCAGCACCGACATAGCACTGTGGCTCCCTGGCACCAAGGGCTGGGTCGTACGGGGAGCTTTGCGACGGCAACCCCCGCACCCATCGGACCACTGGATTGGACCAAGGCCGTACCAGTTGGTTGCCCCCTGGACCCCGCCCCACCCCCCGTTTCGGTGCCCAGGAGTTTACCGCCACCTTGCGCACAAACATCCGCGAAGGCCGCCCCCAGGAACGCTCGCTTCGACCTATGGACAGCCGTTTCGGCCTGGAGCTGAATATCTGTCGGCTTGCCGAACTCAACGCCCGGCGCGAGGACCTCGAACCGATGGACCTGGCGCTCGCGGAAAGCATCGGGAACTGGCTTTTGGTCTGGCTTATGGGGCAGGTTAAAGACGACCAAAGCGCCGCCGAATGGGACCGCATCCGGGTACACACGCTGACCCGCGGGGTCACGGCGGTCAACAATCGCCAGCGCCGGGCGGTGTTCGACGCAGTGCGCCCCGGGGCGCCCGAAGCCGCCGCCATGAAGGACCAGCTGAAGACCACGCGCCGGCCACCCACCCGCGCGGGGTCCACCTGACCCCAGCGCCGCTTGCCGCCGCGCGCGGCGCTCTGCTAAGGCGCGCCCATGAGCGAACCGCGCGATACCGATGCCCCCGGCGGCCCAAACGGCGGCCCAAACGGCGCCTCGCCCCCCCGGGCGCCGAAAACACCCCGCAGCCACGGGCGTCTGACGGCGCGCGCATCGCTCAAACCGCGCGAACTGATGGTGGCCCAGCCCGAAATGGCCGCGGTCTGGACCGCCCAAGTGATCACGCTCTTTCCCGAAGCGTTCCCGGGCACCCTGGGCCTGTCGCTTACCGGGCGCGCGCTGGACGCGCGGCTTTGGCAGTTACGCACTGTGGCCCTGCGCGATTTCGGCATCGGACGCCACCGAGCGGTCGACGACACCCCCGCGGGCGGAGGCCCGGGCATGGTGATGCGCGCCGATGTGACCGCTGCGGCCTTTGACGCTTGCGCCACCCCTCATCCGCGCGGCCGCTGGCCGCTGATATACCTGTCGCCGCGCGGGCGCCCGTTTACCCAGGCCATGGCCAAGCGTTGGTCACAGGGCGCGGGCGTGACGCTCCTGTGCGGCCGCTTCGAGGGCGTCGACGAACGGGTTTTGCAGGAATATCAGGTGGAAGAGGTATCGCTGGGTGACTTTGTCATGACCGGCGGAGAGATTGCCGCTCAGGCCTTGATCGACGCAACCGTGCGCCTTATACCGCGCGTGCTCGGAAACGCCGAGTCGACCGTGGGCGAGAGCTTTTCTGCCGGTCTTCTCGAACACCCGCAGTACACAAGACCCCCCACCTGGGCCGGTCGCGCCATACCCGAGGTTCTTCTCTCGGGTCACCACGCGAAAATCGCCCGATGGCGAACGGACCAGGCGGAGGCCCTAACTCAGGAACGCCGTCCTGACCTCTGGCGGGCTTACGAAAGTAGGGACCCGGATGAAGACCAAGAGCTCTAAGGAGGCCTTGAAACACCGCCGATGAAACGGCGCGACCGAAGGAACCAGGATCATGAACCTGCTGCAAACGCTCGAAGACGAGCACATCAAAGAGCTGGGCAAAGACATCCCAGACTTCAAAGCCGGCGACACCGTGCGCGTGGGCTTTAAGATCATCGAAGGCACCCGCTCGCGGGTCCAAAACTACGAAGGCGTGTGCATTGCACGCAACGGCGGCGCGGGCATTGGCGCGTCCTTTACCGTGCGAAAGATCAGCTTCGGCGAAGGCGTTGAACGAGTCTTCCCGGTGCATTCTACTAACATTGACAGCATCACTGTGGTGCGCCGCGGCCGCGTCCGCCGGGCCAAGCTCTACTACCTGCGCGCTCGCCGCGGGAAGTCGGCGCGGATCGCCGAAAAGACCAACTATCGCCCTCGGGCCGCCAAGCCCGAGGCCTAAACTGCGAGCCAGGCCTATGCGCGGGCGGTCCACAGTGGCCGCCCGCTTGCGTTTCGGGCCGGGCTGGGTGGCTTCTTGGCGACCATTGTCCCTATTTGGGCCACAATCCCCTGGCACACAGGCTGGGAACCGCAGTCCAGGGGATCCCGCCCATGATGATGTTTCTAGTCCGCGCCTTTCGCCTTTCGCTGTCGATCTTTTGGCGGGCCCTGCCCCAGTGGGTGCTCCTGTCGGCGCTTCTTTACACCGGTTTTGCGATGCTGTCGGAGACACCGGTGGTGTTCTTTTTCATTATGCTTTTGATCTTTGGGCCGACCATGTTTTTCATGTTCTTCGCCCACATTCGCAGCGGTCTCTCCGCCCGCGGCGAAGTCACGCCGCTGGACTTCGGCAAGCTCTTCAAACGTAGCTACAAGTTTTACTTTTTTTTCGGCTTCATGAACATCTTGATCGGCGCTTTCGTAATTATGGGGTTTTTTGGCTTCGCATCGGCGGGCTTTTTCGACATGACCCGCGCGGCAGAGCTTTTGATGGCCGGCGACGATGCAAGCATGGCCCAACTGGAAGCAATGTTTGCGGGTCCGGCCCTGTCACTATTCTCGCTCGGCTCGCAGGTCCTGTCACAGCTTTGCTACTGCGCTTGCGCGGTGCCGATGGCGGCCAATGCCGCAGCCAGTTCCCCCAAGGCGCGAGACTATGAATTTTTCTGGGGCTTTGGGGCGTTCACCGGGCGCATGTTCCTTTTGAACCTGATCGCCGGGTTCCTGATGATCCTTCTCGCCGTCGCTTATGCGATCCTCCTGACCACCGCGCCCATCTTTGACGGACAAGCCCTCTTTGCCGCGGCCAGCAACCCCGCCGCAGGCTTTGGGTTGCCTACGGATTGGACCGCCTGGGCTGTGATTGCGGCCCTAGTGCTCGCGCCGGTGGCAGGCGTGGTCTGGCTTATCAGCCTCTGGGCCGCAGGCGCCACGCTTTGCTTTGTCGACCACCGGGCCCGACAGCAAGTGAAATTCGATGCTGAAATCGCCCGCGTCTACGAGGCCCCCGCCGATATCAACGACTTACGCGCCCTGCGAAAATCGCGCATGTCCGGCATGACCCCGGCAGAGTGACTTTTCCCGTCTCGCCACCGGGCGCACACGCAGAACCGGACTGGGCTGGCAGGCCCGCCGGCCCGCACCTGCGCTTGCCAGGGGTTGCCGCAAAGCATGATCCCGTCTAAGAGGCAGCTTCCAGATTCCCGCTGCGACTTCGGTCGCGCGCCGCCACCGACCACATGAGCGTCCGGCCACACCCCGGACTACCGACGATCCGAGGACCGCTGATGAAAAAAGACCTGCACCCCGACTACCACATGATCGAGGTCAAGCTCCCCGATGGCTCATCCTACCAGACACGCTCCACCTGGGGCAAAGAAGGCGATGTGCTTTCGCTCGACATCGACCCATCATCGCATCCGGCCTGGACCGGCGGCAACACCCGGCTCATGGATACCGGGGGCCGCGTGTCCAAGTTCAAGAAAAAATACGAAGGCCTGGGCTTCTAAAGACCCCGCCGCTTTCGCAGTTTTTCTGGACCCGGGTGCACCAGCGCCCGGGTCTGTTTGTTTTTGTCCCCGGGCTCCAGCAACGCCCTTCGCCGCCCGCCCCACACCCCACGGATCGGGATCGGTGAACGCATTAACCAAAACATCCCTGCCCCCCCGTGACTTTCGCCGGGGCCGGTGCAAGTAACGGGGCCGAGGACAAACCCCATGATCCGATACTTTGAAAATTGGGTGGCCCCCTTCGCGGGCGGCGACGAACGCCCACCGGCCCGGTTTTGGCCCTACCTCCTGGCGGAAATGCGCCCCTTCCGGTCGCTTGTCCCCTGGCTTTGCCTGGGCGGGCTGGCCGTGGCGGTGCTGGAAGCCTGGCTGATCTCTTACGGCGGGCGCGTGGTCGACATCGTCAACGGCTCCGCGCCGGACGAGTTTTGGCTGCGCTACGGGCTAGAGCTTTTGGGCGTGGTCGTACTTGTCATGGTCCTGCGCCCGCTGGCGTTTTTCCTGACCGCGCTGCTGCAGCATCAAAGCCTGTCGGGCGCCATCCGTCACCGGGCCATCTGGCGGTCCCACGCGCACCTCCTGGGCCAATCGCGCAGCTTTTTTCAGGACGACTTTGCCGGGCGGCTTGCCAACCGGGTGATGCAGCTTGGCCCGGCGGTCGACGACAACGTCTTCACCTTCTTCGAGGCGGTCTTTTTCGTCAGTGTCTATTTCATCACCGCCCTTGTGGTGATGTCGGGCATCGCGCCGGTTCTGGCGATCCCGATGCTGCTTTGGCTCGCTCTTTTTGTGGTCTACACGCTTTGGATGGGCCGCCGCATCGCTGTCGCCTCCGAAAAGATGAGCCAGACACGCTCCATGGTGACCGCGCGCATCGTCGACGCCTACACCAATATTGAAAGCGTGAAGCTTTTTGCTTCCGACGACCGGGAACGGGACTTTGCCCTTTCGGCGATGAAACGCGACCGGGTGCGCTGGCTGCGGTTCCTGCGCCTTTGGGCGCGCATCCGGCTTGACCTGGGGCTAATGACCGGAGTTCTGATCTTGGGCACGGTCGGCCTGGCGGTACTCTTTTGGGCGCGCGGCACGGTCACCGTGGGTGAAATCAGCGTGGTGACCGCCCTGGCCCTGCGCATCTCGGCCATGACCGGTTGGATCATGTGGGTGTCGACCATGATGTTCGAGAACGCCGGGCGCATCAAAGAGAGCTTGGAAAGCGTGAGCGCGCCCCACACCGTGACCGACGCCCCCGCGGCCCCGGCGCTACGTGTGGCGCGAGGCGAAATCCGGTTCGAGGGCGTCAGCCACCACTACGGCAAAGGCAAGGGCGGGCTCAGCGGCGTCAATTTGACTATCGCCCCGGGCGAAAAAGTAGGGATCGTGGGTCGGTCCGGCGCGGGTAAAACCACGCTCGTGAACCTGCTGTTGCGCTTCATGGATGCCGAAACCGGGCGCATCACCATCGACGGCCAGACCGTGCGCGACGTGGATCAGGAAAGCCTGCGACGCCAGATCGGCATGGTCACGCAAGAGCCCGGGCTCATGCACCGCAGCGTGCGCGACAACATTCTGTTGGGCCGCCCGGACGCGACCGAAGCGCAGGTGCGCGCCGCCGTGGCGCGGGCCGACGCGGCTGAGTTCATCCCCACGCTCGAGGACCCAATGGGCCGCCGCGGCATGCAAGCGTTTGTGGGCGAGCGTGGGGTTAAGCTTTCTGGCGGGCAGCGCCAGCGCATCGCGCTTGCCCGGGTGATCCTGAAGGACGCGCCGATCCTGGTTCTGGACGAGGCGACAAGTGCCCTCGACAGCGAAAGCGAAGCCGTCATCCAAAAAGCGCTCTACGGGGTGATGGAGGGCAAAACTGTCATCGCAATCGCCCACCGCCTGTCCACCATCGCCCGCCTTGATCGGATCGTCGTCTTTGACAATGGGCGCATCGCCGAAACCGGCACCCACGACGAACTCTTGTCCCTAGGCAGGCTTTATGCCGGGTTTTGGGCGCGGCAAGCGGGCGGCTTGATCCGCACAGATACAAATGAGGCCGCAGAGTGACCCGACGGGAAGCGCCATCGCACGCGGCAGGGTTTTCTTCACACGCCCATGGTATCGGTGCTGGGCCGGATACCCACACGATTGCCGCGCAACTTGACACGATCCAACCGGGGGCCACCTGACCCACATGATTGTCCGGCTTGCCAGTTTCATCAACGCCTTTGCCCCAGCCGAAGGTCCTCCGCCCCGCACGCTTGGCGCGTTTTTTCGCTGGGGGCTCAGCGGCGCATGGGGTTGGCTGATCTTTGCCGCCGTCCTTTCGGCCATCGTTGGCGGGCTCGAAGTCCTGACCGCCATTATCCTGGGCGCCGTCATAGACGCGGCGCTTTCTAGCGGCGTGGACGGCTTTTGGACCCAGAATGCCGCTCTGATTATTGCCGCAGCTGCGTTTTTCCTAATTCTGCGTCCGCTCGCTTTTGGCGCCTCTTCCAGCGTCAACAGCGTCATGGTGGCGCCCAACGTGAACCCTCTGATCTTGACGCGGCTGCACCGTTGGACCCTTGGTCAAGCAACGCCGTTTTTCGACGACGATTTCGCGGGGCGCATCGCGCAAAAGCAGATGCAAACCGCCCGGGCCATGACCGACGTGTCGGTCGAGGTGATCAACGTGGTCTTCTTCGCCTTGGCGTCCCTCGTAGGATCAGTTCTGCTGCTTAGCTCCATCAGCGGGGCCATGGCGGTGGGGCTGGCGCTTTGGCTGGCGGCGTATCTCGGGCTCATCCGCTGGTTTATGCCGCAGATCCGCGAACGGTCGAAAACCCGGGCCGCTAGTCGGGCGATGGTGTCAGGCCAGGTGGTCGACACCATCACCAACATCAAAACCGTGAAGCTTTTTGCCCACGCCGACGACGAAGACCGCGCCGCCATCGCAGCAATCTCGGATTTTCGCGAAACGGCGATCCACTTTGGGGTGCTCTCCGGGGCATTCCGCTTTGCGCTGATGGTGTTGGCAGGCATCCTACCCGTAGCCATGGTAGGCGCGACGCTTTGGCTTTGGACCCGGGGGGCCGCCACCCCGGGCGACGTAGCCGCCGCCGGCACCATCGCCATCCGCATCGCGCAGATGACCGGCTGGGTGAGTTTCACGCTGATGGCGATCTACGCCAACGTGGGCGAGGTCGAGGACGGCATGAATACGCTCACCCCGCCCTACACGCTCAGCGACCGGCCTAATGCACGCACCCTAGGCGCCCCGGGCCGGATCATCTTTGACGAGGTCACCTACACTTACGGCCGCCGCACTGGTGGGGTGCGCGACATTTCTTTGACCGTAGCGCCGGGGGAAAAGCTGGGAATCGTGGGGCCGTCCGGGGCGGGAAAATCCACCCTGGTGTCGCTTCTGTTGCGGCTCTACGACGTGGAAGAAGGCCAGGTTCGCATCGGCGGCGCCGATGTGCGCGACCTCACCCAGGAAAGCTTACGCCGTCAGATCGCTATGGTCACCCAAGACACAGCGATGTTCAATCGGTCCGCACTCGACAACATTGGCTATGGGCGGCCCGGCGCGGACCACCCTGCTGTCGAAGACGCCGCTCGCAAGGCCGAAGCCCATGACTTCATTACCGAACTGCGCGACCACCGGGGACGCGACGGTTACGGCGCCCACTTGGGTGAACGGGGGGTCAAGCTTTCGGGCGGGCAACGCCAACGCATCGCGCTGGCCCGCGCAATCCTCAAAGACGCCCCGGTATTGGTCCTGGACGAGGCAACAAGTGCGCTCGACAGCGAAGCGGAAGCGCTGATCCAGATTGCTCTTGACCGGGTGATCGAGGGTAAAACCGTGCTCGCCATCGCGCACCGCCTGTCCACGATCGCCCGCATGGACCGAATTATTGTTATGGATGACGGTCGTATCGTAGAATCGGGTACACACGGGGAGCTTTTGGCACGCCGGGGCGTCTATTCCCGGCTTTGGGACCGCCAGACCGGCGGATTCCTGGCGGCCGAATAGCGCGTCGCCCGGATCGGCACACACGTCAACCTGTTCTCATGGTGCCCATAAAAGGCCCTCCGTGATCGCCCCAAAAGCGCCGCGACAAAAAACAGGCCTCTGGGGGCGGATGGGACAATAAAACCCCTGGGCCACAGCGTTTAGTGACCTATCTGAGCCTGCGAAGAGGCGATTAAGGCAAATTTTTGTCGCCGAAAACACTCCCAAGAAGGACGCGTTTCGATGCTCCATACCCCAGGCGATCCGCAAGGCACTTCCGTCCCGCCGAGCGTCCGGCTTAACACCACACCCAACTGGCTCTACCTCTTGAGAGAGTTCGACACGCTTTACCGTCACGGGTCCACCGGGGGCAGCCCGTCGATTCGTGCGCACCGTAAACGGGTGCGTGACAGGCTGTCGGCGGCCATGGGCAAAAACCCTGTGGTCAGCCTGCGCGCCCCGGAGCTTAAGCCCGTCACCGCCCATTTTGCCCGCGCGTTAGACCTGGGGGAACGGGGCGCGATGCAAGGCATGGCGCGCGCTGTGCGTGAAGTGCGCAACGACCTGACCTGGGAATACGGATACGAAAAGATCTCCAAAACCCTGAGCCAGAAATATGCCTATTGCGAGGTGTTGGGACCGCGTGGGCCAGTCACGTGCCAAAACCTGATCTTGGGTTTTGTGCTTTTTGCGCCAGACACCACATATCCGCAGCACAGCCACTGGGATATCGAAGAAAGCTACATCTCGATCGCCGGTCCGTGGTCCGAAAACAACTCGGCCGTTTTCGCGCCCGGGTCGCTTATCCTTAATAGTTCCGGGAAAGAGCACCGCATCACCACCGGCGACCGGGACCCTTGCCTCTTGGCATACGCTTGGACCGGCCCGGAATTGCGCCTGGCGGAACCCAACATGAAACTCACGGCCACCCGCCGGAGCCGGATCGCCCGCGACGGCGACCTTTAAAAACAGCACCGACCACAAATAAAAAGCTCGCGCCGGAAATCCAGCGCGCGCTTGTTTTGTTTTTGTGTCGCTCTAGGCGATCAAAGCAGCCTAGATCACTCCTGCGCGGCGGTCTCTTCAGCAGGAGCATCCGCCACGGTCTTGGCAGCTTCTGCGGCAGCTGCAACTTTGGCGGCTTTTTCCTCGGCACGCTCTTGAGCCTTCTTTCCAGGCTTGGCCTTCGTCGGGTTAGAGCGTTCTTTTTTGGTGACCGCACCGGCCGCTTCCAGGAAGCGACTCACCCGGTCGGTCGGCGTGGCGCCCTGGCCCAGCCAGTATTCCACCCGCTCCATATTAAGCTTCACCCGTTCTTCGCTGTCCTTCGGCAGAAGCGGGTTATAGGTCCCCAGCTTTTCGATATAGCGGCCGTCGCGCGGGGCGCGGCTGTCAGCCGCAACCACCCGGTAGAAGGGACGTTTCTTCGAGCCGCCGCGGGCCAGTCGGATTTTCATTGCCATGGGGTTTCTCCTTTTCGATGGCGTGGGTCGGGGGCTTCGGCGCCCCCTACGATTGGTGTCCTTTGTGGTGTTGAATGACCTCGGCGATGATGAAGCCGAGGAATTTCTTAGCGAATTCCGGGTCGAGATCGGCGCGCCGGGCCAGATCTTCGAGCCGTTCGATCTGAGCGGCCTCCCGGGTGGGGTCACTCGGCGGGAGCGCGTGCTGCGCCTTCAGCTTGCCTACAGCCTGGGTGTGCTTGAAACGCTCCCCCAGGGTGTAGACCAAAATGGCGTCGAGCCGGTCGATGCTGGCGCGGTGCCCGGCCAGGATCTCTGCCGCGCGCGCGGTATCATCAGTCATCGCGTCCCCCCATGTCGTAGACCCATTCGCGCACCCCGGCCGCATGGGCCGCAGCCCGGCCGCGGCGGGCCCCCAGGCGGGCGGCCAGGGCCTCGGACCGGGTGTTGCCTTCGATGATGTAGCTGGCGAGGTCCGGGAAGCGGCCGCTTGCCCGGGCCGCGTCTAGGGCCGCGCGGCCTGCGCGGGTGGCGATACCGCGACCCTCTGCTTCGGGGTAAAGCACCCAGCCCAGTTCCGGCAACGCCTTAAAGGGCGGCGCATGAAGCCCAACAAAACCCAGCGCCGCGCCTGGGCCTTCCCCCGCACCGGGCGCAGAGACCATCCAAAAGCCAAAGCCATAGACCGGCCAATGCCCGGCCATAGCCAGAAACCGACGCCAGCCTTCCCGTTCATCGAGAAGCCCAGTGGCTTGCGCCGCCCGGTCGGAGGCACAAAAAGCCAAATAGCCCGCTTCATCTTCAGCCACGGGCGGGCGCAATACGATGTCTCCTAGGTCAATTTCGGCAGGCATCGGTGCGCGTGCGGTTACCGGGCGGGCAGCCGGGGCAGACGTCATTTGAGCGCCTCCGGTGCCGGGTGGCGCCAGATATACATCGGGCCAAATTCCGGATGCTCATGCAGCCGTTCGAACTGGGCGCCAATGCGCGTCGCCACGGC
>JBCCMR010000068.1:0-11620 GCA_039026255.1 Pseudomonadota bacterium | reverse complement strand
GCCTCTTGCAAGTGATACGAACACACGTTCATCGGGTTCCACTTGGGCAGATGGGCGCGCGTATAGGCGGCCACATCCGTAATCATCCGCAAGGACGGCTCAGGGGGGCAAACGTAAGTGCCCCGCGACAGGTATTCCTTTATAATGTCGTTCTGCACCGTGCCCTGAAGCGCAGACACGTCCGCGCCCTGTTCCTCGGCCACTGCGATGTACAACGCCAAAAGCCACGGCGCCGTGGCGTTGATCGTCATTGAGGTGTTCATCTGCTCAAGCGGGATCTGGTCGAAAAGCGTGCGCATATCGCCCAGGTGCGCTACCGGCACCCCCACCTTGCCTACCTCGCCTCGGGCCAGAATGTGGTCGCTGTCGTAGCCCGTTTGGGTGGGCAGATCGAAAGCGACCGACAACCCGGTCTGCCCTTTGGATAGGTTCGTGCGGTAAAGTGCGTTCGAGGCCGCAGCGGTGGAATGGCCCGCATAGGTGCGGAACAGCCAGGGACGGTCGCGGGTCGGGGCCGGGGAATCTGACATGGAAAACGCTCCTTCGCTGGGTATGGCCTGATAACATCCGCGCGGGAAATTGCAAGCCGCTGCACCGCAGCGAAAGTCATAAAATTGCGCACAGGCAGTAATGAACGTAAGATCATTACTGCGCCAGCCGTTGCGGGGGGGCAGGTGGCGGGCTACCAGAGGCCATGTTCGAAACTGTGGCAATACCGGTCTGGGTGCTCTGGGTTGCAGGTCTTCTGGCCTTGGTGGGCGCGCTTGACCGGATCCTGATCCCGTCAGTGCGCTGGTACCTGCGTCGGCGGCTAAATCGGGCTATTGCTCGGCTTAATGATCGGCTTCAACTGAAAATCCAGCCCTTCAAGCTGACCCAACGGCGCGTGATGATTGACCGATTGGCCCATGACCCAGCGGTGGTGGAGGCAGCACTCGCCCACGCCCAAGGCGAAGATATCCCCTATCCGGTGGCCGCCGATATGGCCAAAAAGTACGCCCGCGAGATCGTGCCGTCCTTTTCTGCTTACGCGTATTTTGGCCTGGCGATCCGCCTGGCGCGGTGGCTTTCGACGGCGCTTTACCGGGTGCGCCTGGGGCAGGTGGATGAAAAAGCGCTCAGCGCTATCGACCCGGGCGCCACGGTGGTCTTTGTGATGAATCACCGGTCTAATATGGATTATGTGCTGGTGACCTATTTGGCCGCTACGCGGTCGGCGCTGTCTTACGCGGTGGGAGAATGGGCGCGGGTCTGGCCACTCAAACAACTGATACGCACCATGGGCGCCTACTTCATCCGCCGGCGGTCGCGCAATGGGCTCTACCGGCGGGTGTTGGCGCGCTACGTCCAGATGGCCACCGAGGCCGGGGTGACCCAAGCTATCTTCCCAGAAGGCGGGCTCAGCCGGGACGGTTTTCTGAAACCGGCAAAACTCGGGCTTTTGAACTATATCGTCAGTGAATTCGACCTCGAAACCAGCCGGGATGTGGTCTTTGTACCGGTCGGGCTCAACTACGACCGGGTGCTGGAAGATCGCGTGCTTTTGGCGGCTCACCAGGGTCAGCCGATGTCTAAGTGGGGTCAATTTACCACCGGCGCACGATTTGTGGGCAAACACATCTGGCTGCGGGTCACCGGGCGCATCCACCGCTTCGGCTACGCCTCGGTGAGTTTTGGCCGCCCGATGAGCCTTCGCGCCTTTGCCCAGGACCGCACGACCCAGAGCCACGAACGTATGACTGCTGAACTGGGCCGGGCGCTTATGGCCGAGGTGGGTCGCGTCGTGCCGGTGTTGCCGGTGTCGCTGATTGCACGCGTGCTCACGCGGGACGACCCGCCTGTGCAGCGCGGGGATATCCGCGCAGCAGTTGAGGCAGAATTAGAAGAGCTGACCCGCCTCGGAGCGCACACGCATATGCCGCGCAAATCGCTCGACTACGCAGTCGAAACCGGGCTGCGGATGTTGGTTCTGCGCCGGGCGTTGACGGTAGAAGGCACCGGGGAAGCCGCCTGCTACCGGCTAGATCCTGCGCAAAGGGCGCTCTTGACCTACTACGCCAACGGAATTGCCCACCTAAATGCCCCGCGCGGCCCCACCCGGCGCGTGCCAAACGCGGGCCAATCCGCGGATCCTGGCGCCCCGTGACACCGCGCAACCGGTTGGGTATAGAGCCCGCGAATTCACTCCTGACCCAGAAGAGGCGCCCCAGATGATCCAGGTTTTTGGCCACAAAGCCCCCGACACAGATGCAACCGGTTCGGCCATCGTCTGGGCCTGGTACCTTTCGGAGGTGCGCGGCACCCCGGCTGAACCGCGTCTATTGGGGACACCCAACACCGAAGCGGCCTTTGTGCTAGACCGCTGGAACCAAGCCCAGCCGCCAATCATCGACGATGTTGCCGAGGGCGATGAGGTGGTTATCGTTGACACCAACAACCCCGCCGAATTGCCGGCGTCCGTGAACCACGCTGATATCCTTGAAATCATTGATCACCACCTTCTGGTGGGCGGCATCAAAACTCGGGCGCCGATCAACATCACCGTGCGCCCGCTGGCCTGCACAGCCACAATCATGGCCGACCTGATGGGCACTGACCTGGCCCAGGTGCCGGCAGAGCTTAAAGGCGTGATGCTGTCATGCATCCTCAGCGACACGCTTGAATTCCGCAGCCCGACGACAACCGATCACGACAAGGCCTGGGCCGAAAAGCTGGCCGCGGAACTGGGCGTCGATATCCCCGACTACGCAGGCGAAATGTTTGCGGCGAAATCGGACGTCAGCGCCTTTTCGGACGCGGAACTTCTGCGCATGGACAGCAAGGAATACGAGGTCAGCGGCACGTCGTTCCGGGTGTCGGTCCTGGAGACCACGTCGCCGGGAATTGTCCTCGACCGCAAGGGCTCGCTTATGGAAAGTATGGCATCGGTCGCGCGGGAGGACGGCGTCGACCAGGTGCTGCTTTTTGTGGTGGATATCCTCAACGAAGAGAGCATCATGCTGATCCCCAATGACCTGACGCGGACTGTGGCGCAGAAATCTTTTGGCGTGGAAACGGCAGGCGATAGCGTCGTGCTGCCCGGCGTTGTGTCCCGCAAGAAGCAGATTATCCCCAACCTGGCTGTTTAAAGTGCAACGCCCGCGCCCGGGTCGCATTTGTTACCGTGGCTAGTGACACGGCGGGCCTTTTGCGCTGCGCTCTGTTTCGGGGTCTGTCCGCAATAAAATTTCACTGATTGGGCATGATTGTTCCAATTATTGCTATTGCTTTAGGTGCTGCGCTGCGGCATAGACCCGTCACCGCGCGGGCAGGGTGACTCGCGCCCTGCGAGGAGACCACCGCCATGGCATTGGATGCAAACTACGACGCCCCGGAAAAAGACCTCTACGAAGTGGGTGAGATCCCTCCCCTGGGTCATGTGCCGCAGTCCATGTACGCCTGGGCCATCCGCCGCGAACGCCACGGCGAACCCGACAAGGCCATGCTCAAAGAGGTCGTGGATGTGCCGCGCCCCGACAGCCACGAGGTGCTGGTCTTCGTGATGGCCGCGGGCGTCAACTATAACGGCGTCTGGGCAGGCCTTGGCGTGCCGATCAGCCCATTCGACGTGCACAAAGCTGAATACCACATCGCCGGGTCGGATGCGTCAGGCATCGTCTGGGCCGTGGGAGAAAAGGTCACCCGCTGGAAAGTGGGCGACGAGGTCGTGATCCACTGCAACCAGGACGACGGCGACGACGAACACTGCAACGGCGGCGACCCGATGTATTCCAACAGCCAGCGCATTTGGGGTTACGAGACCCCGGACGGCAGCTTTGGCCAGTTCACCTGTGTGCAGGCCCAGCAGCTGATGCCGCGCCCTAAACATCTGAGCTGGGAAGAAAGCGCCTGCTACACGCTTACGCTGGCGACCGCCTACCGGATGCTCTTTGGGCACCACCCCCATGAGCTGAAGCCCGGTCAGAACGTGCTTGTGTGGGGTGCTTCGGGGGGGCTTGGGTCCTACGCAATCCAGCTCGCCAACACCGCGGGCGCCAATGCGATCGGTGTGATATCCGATGAAGACAAGCGCGATTTTGTCATGGGGCTCGGCGCCAAGGGCGTCATTAACCGCAAGGACTTCAACTGCTGGGGCCAACTGCCCACGGTCAACAGCGAAGAATACAAGACCTGGTTTGGCGAGGTCCGCAAATTCGGCAAGGCCATCTGGGATATCACTGGCAAAGGGGTGAACGTGGACATGGTCTTCGAACACCCCGGCGAAAGCACGTTCCCCGTCTCCACCTTCGTTTGCAAAAAAGGCGGTATGGTCGTGATCTGCGCGGGCACCACAGGGTTCAACCTGACCATGGACGCCCGCTATGTTTGGATGCACCAAAAGCGCGTGCAGGGCAGCCACTTTGCCCACCTTGCCCAGGCGTCTGCCGCCAACCAACTGATGCTGGAGCGCCGCCTAGACCCCTGCATGTCCGAGGTATTCCCCTGGGAAGAGCTGCCGGACGCGCATATCAAGATGCTGCGCAACGAACATAAGCCGGGCAATATGTCCGTTCTGGTAAGCGCGACAGAAACCGGCTTGCGTACGTTTGAGGACACGCTCGAGGCGAGTAAGCGCCGCTTCTGAGCCTTAGAAAACCAAAAGGGCCCCGGTGTATAAATTACATGAGCCGGGGCTTTTTTGTGGCTTCGGAATGCAACCTATGAGTGTACATCAAATAAAAACAGTCGCTTAAAGACTTGCGTGCCCCCATTTTTGTGTAGGTGACTTTCGCGAATATCGGTGCAACGCTGCACATGCTATGGTTGTGTTAAGTAATCGTTAACCTTTCTGAAAGAGGGTGCTGATGTCTCAGGACTGGATCATTAACGTTTTGCGCGACCTGCGCAGTTTCGCGGCGCGCAACGACCTGGCTGCGCTCGCAGACCAACTTGACGATACGATTCATGTCGCTGTGGCGGACATGACAGCAAAGACGGCGCGGCAGGCGGCTGCCGCGGGAAACGATGCACGGCAACATAGCGGCATATCTCGAACGGGTGGATCGGTGTGACACACTCACCCATCTTGACCAGGCAGTGGCAGATCTGCGCGGGCTTTTTCAAGTCGACCATGCCGTTTATCACGCGGTCAATTCCGGGGGTGAACCCTACGCCCTGAACACTTACACCGAAGCCTGGGGGGAGCACTATCTTAAGGAAACGCTCTACACAATCGACCCGGTGGTGCTTTCGGCCTTTACGCGGTTTCAGCCCTACAACTGGAAATCGCTCGACTGGGACAAAAAATCTGCCCGCAAGTTCTTTTCGGAAGCCGTAGACGGCGGCGTCGGAAATCAGGGCGTTTCGGTGCCGATTCGGGGTCCCCACGGGGAGTTCGCTCTTTTTTCGCTTTCGCACACCTGTCCCGACGGCCAATGGGCGGGATTCTTGCAACGCAGCATGCAACACCTGCTTTTGGTCGGACACTTCCTGCACCAGGCGGTGCGGCGGCTAGAGGATACCGGGGCAGGCGGTGAGTACATCACGCTTTCGCCCCGGGAAACGGATACGCTACAGCTTTTGAGTGCGGGTCACAATCGCGGTAAGATATCGGAAAAGTTAAAGATTTCCGAACATACCCTGCGGGTCTATATTGAAAGCGCGCGCTTCAAGCTCGGTGCGACGAACACCACCCACGCCGTGGCTAAAGCCATGAGCCAAGGGCTCATCGCGCTCTGAAACGGGTTTCTGAAACGTTAACATCGCCCTAGCGCGGCGTCCGGTCAGGCGTCGCTAACCTTTGTCGTGGCAGCTCTGCGGTCCCGTTCGGACCAAAGGAGCCCCCGATGCTGCGTTATCTCACTGCCCAGGAACTCGCCCAGCACCCGCGCCTTGAGCGCACCATGTTCGAAGACCGCGCCACCCAGTTCGCCACTCGGCTGGGCTGGGACGTGACCGTCGAAGACGGCCAGGAACGCGACGCCTACGATGCCATGAACCCGCTCTACGTCATTTGGCAGGCGCCGGACGGGTCCCACGGCGGGTCCATGCGGGTGATGCCCACCACCGCGCCGTGCATGGTCAACGACCATTTCGCCCACCTTACCGGCGGCCCGATCATGAGCCCGCTCATCTGGGAAAGCACCCGGTTTTGCCTGTCGCCGCGGCTCGGCGCCAAAGCCGGCGCGGTGAGCGCGGCTATCATGCTGGGCGGCTGCGAGATCGGCATGAACTACGGCCTGCGCCACGCCGTGGGCGTCTTTGACGGGCGCATGGTTCGCATCTACCGGGCCCTGGGCTGGGCGCCCGAGATCGTGGGCGAAACCGGGACTGGGCGCGAACGCATCGCTGTGGGGCTCTGGGAGTTTGACGCGGCCACCCGCTATCGCCTGGCGGACCGGGCCGGGGTGTCGCCAGCGCTTTCCGAACTGTGGTTCCGCCGCGCCCTTGACATGGCGGCTGCGCCGGGCCTCGCCAAGGCGGGCTGATCGGCGTAAACCTATCGCCAAAAGGGGATAGGTGCCGTGGCGTCCATCGACTATTCCGAAGATCAGGCCGAGGCCTACGACCGCGTGGCGCAAGTGCTTGCTCGGGCGGGGCTCGACCTGGGCGATGGCATCGCCGGTGCCGCGCCGCCTGATAGCCAGCAGACCGTAGCGGTCCTGGGCAAGGCGGGGTCGGGTAAAACGCTGCTTTTGGCAGAACTGGCGCGGGACCTGGCCGACATGGGCGTCGAGACCGTCTCGGGCGACTGGGAAAGCCGCAAAAGCCGCCAGGCGCGCACCCTGGCAATCTTGGCGCCCACCAACAAGGCCGCCAGCGTTTTGCGCAACCAAAAGGTGCCTGCCACCACGATACATCGCATCCTTTACACGCCGGTCTACGACCCGGAATACGAACGCATCGCAGAATGGCTGGCGGGCAGCGCGGAGCGGCCGGTGATGGAGGCGCTGACCGATGTGGCGCTTGACCGGGCAGAGGTGTTCTACCGGGCTAACAAATCAATCCCCGGCGCCCTTGCCGCCGCGGGCCTTCGGGGCAGCGACTTCATCACCGGTTGGAAACGCCGCGACGACCCTTTGGACGTGGGGTTTGTGGACGAGGCGTCGATGCTTGACGACGATCAGCTTTCTGATCTCAAGGAGATTTTTTCAACGCTTGTGCTTTTTGGTGACCCGGCACAGCTGGCGCCGGTGGGGCAGTCGGGGTCGATGGCCTTTGATGCGCTGCCCGAGCCGCGCAAATCCGCGCTGTCGCGCATCCACCGTCAGGACGGGGACAATCCGATCCTCGATTTGGCGCACGCTTTAGGTGACCCGGACCTCAGCTTTGAAACCTTTGAGGCCCATGTGGAGGCCGCCGCCGCCCGCGATGACCGGGTGGTCGTGGCGCCTCGGGTGGACGCCGATCTGATGGCCCGCGCCCCGGTTCTCGTGTGGCGCAATGCCACCCGGATCCGGCTTATCCAAGCATTCCGCGCCGCCTACGACGCCCCGCCGGAGATGCTTTTACCGGGCGAGCCGCTCATTTGTGATGGGATTGAGTTACCGCTAAAGCACCGCAAAAAGCGCATCGACCTGGAGGCGCGCGGTCTAATCAAAGGGGCGCAGGTCGTCTTTGTGGGAGAGGGGCGCAAGCCCGGGTTCTCAAAGCTCCACGTGATGGGCGCCGAAGACCCCCAGGTGAGCGCGGCTACCATCATCAAGATCGAACTGCCGGGCGAAGAGGAGCCGTTTATCCCATCCGCGGCGCGCATGGGCGCGGCCTTTGTCCACGGTGCCGCCTGCACGATCCACAAGGCTCAGGGATCGCAATGGACCCAGGTGCAAGTCTTTGCCCCCGACATCTTCGCCGCTAGCCGCGCAGGGCGGATGGAGGCGGGAATTCCGCTTTGGAAGCGCCTGGCCTACGTAGCGATCACGCGCGCGCAGGAGCGGCTCTTTTGGGTGACCCGCTACCGCCTGGCTAAGCCCACAGCGCCGCTTAGGCTAGATGATCTCGAAAAGACCCCGGCGCCAATGACGTTGGACGCGGGGGCAGGCGGCGAGGACTAGGTCGGCCGCGTCTTGGCCGTAGCTCTTACCCCAACGCCGCGTTGCGCAGTGTTTGGGCGGCACGGGTCTGCGGGGCGACCACGCCCGGCACCACTTCGCATCTCAGACCCCGGCTGCGGCAGGCTTCAACGGTGGCCTGCGCTTGCGCGTCGGCAAGCGGGCAGGGCCGGATCAGGTGTACAACGCAAAGACCCCGTTCGGCGTCAGATAGCGCCTTGGCGCGCGTGCGATCTTCGGGCCAGGGCGTGCGTCCTGTCGCGGCGTGGCCCAGGGCCACACGATCGGCGTCCCGGCGGGCCAGTTCCAGCACCCCGGGGTCCACATCGGCGTCGTAGTAGATCACATCCGCCTCCTGCAGGCGCTCCACCGTGCGCAGGGTCAAAAGATCGCGCGCCCCGGGGCCTGCTCCGGCGATGGTTAGCGCCCCACCGCCGGTCTTTGGTGGCGCGGCACCCACGGCGATGGCCGCCTTGATGGCGCGGGCCGCCGCCGCTTCATCCCCCGCGCGCCAGGTCCGCCCCGGCGCGCCTTTGAAGACCCAACGCCAAAACCCGCGCCGCGCGTCCCGGGGCACCTGCCGCGCCACCCAGGGCCGAAGGCGCCCTGACAGCGCCGCAAGCCCGCCCAGGTTCGGGGCTAAAATCTCTTCTACTTGGGTCTTAATCTGGCGCGCCAGAACCGGTGCGGTGCCTTCGGTGCCGATGGCCACCACCACCGGGTCTCGGTCCACAAGCGACGGCGTGGTGATGTCGCAAAGTTCCGGCTGGTCGACCACGTTCACCGGCGCCCGCGCGGCCTGGGCGATGGCATGGGCGCTGACATCGACGGCGATGCAGCCCGTGGCCACAAAAACCATGGCGGCCCCGGCAAAGAGTGTCTCGTCCAGGGGGCCCGGGTGGTGGGTGGCGCGCCCCGCGGCCACAAATGCGGCCAGTTCGGCGTCCAGGTCTGGCGCCGCCAGCACAATCTGCGCGTCGGTTTTCAGGATCAGCCGGGCCTTCTGGGCGGCCTGTTCGCCGCCGCCCACGATCACAACCCGGCGCCCGGTGGTTTTGATGAACATGGGGAAGGCTTTCACGGGTTCACTCCGCCGCTTCCGGTTGCGCCAATTGCCGCAAAAGCCCAGCAATTTCCGGTCGGCAGGACCCGCAGTTTGTGCCCGCCCGTAGCGCGCGGCCCACGTCGTCGACGGTTATGAGCGCCTGGTCTTCGACCGCCCGGGAAATGGTGTTCACGCCGACCCCAAAGCACGAACACAGGATCGGGCCGGGGTCGGGCACATCTGCGGGGGTGCGGCCCAAAAGCACGCCGCGGGCGTCTTGGCCCGGGCGGGTGGCTAAATAGTCGCGCATGACCGCGACGGGCTCTGGTGCCACAAAAAGCGCGCCCAAAAGCCGCCCCCGTCGGTGAAATGCCAGGCGGGTGAGCCCGCGCCCCGCGTCCGAGAAACTGGCGACAGGCGCGTCGGTACCCCCGAAAAGCGCCCGGCCCGCCGCTTCCCAGTCGGCGGGGGTGTCGCGTCCGGCAAGCTCCAACCGGTAGCCCGCGGTGGTTTTGGCTAGCGCCCAGTAGTCGCAATCGGGCGTGGGGCGGGTTGCGGCCACGGCAAAGCCGTACCAGGCGGCGCGCAACTTTTGCACAGCCACGACGCTCGCCTTGCTTTCGGGCTGGCCTGAAACCGGGTCCACGTGGGCGCGGACCACCGCGTCGATGCGCGCCGAGGGCGCGGTTTCGCCGGTCCAGTGCATGGGAGCGAAAACCTGGCCCGGGGTCACATCCCGGGTGAGACGCGCGCGCAGGATCGCGCGGCCGCTGGGTGATGTGACCTCGGCCAGATCAGCGGCGGCGATGCCTAGCTCCGCGCCGTCGTCCGGGTGGATATCGAGGTAGGGTTCCGCAAAGTGCGACGACAGCTTTGGCGAAAGTGCCGTGCGGGTCATTGTGTGCCACTGGTCCCGCACCCGCCCGGTGTTGAGCCGGAACGGATAGCGCGGGCTGCGCTTCTCAATGGGGGGTTTCCAGGTCACCGGGAGCAGCCGGGCTTTTCCATCGCTGTGGTAAAACTGCCCGTCCGCGAAGAAGCGGCCCCCCTGGCGGGCAGCGGTTACCGGCCAGCGAGTGGGAGAAAGCGCGTCATAGGCGCGGTCGCTGACCCCGGCGAGCCCGGAGATATCGAAATCCTTGCCAAGGGCCCCGGCGATGCCCGACAGCGCCGCGTGTTCGCGAAAGATCTCGGCCGGGTTGGAGTAGTCAAACGCTTCTTCCCAGCCCATGCGGCGGCCCACTTCGGCCAGGATCGCCCAGTCCGGGCGCGTGTCCCCATAGGCGGGCAGCACCGCGCGTTGGCGGCTGATCGTGCGGTCTGAATTGGTGACGGTGCCGTTCTTTTCGGCCCAGGCCGCGGCAGGCAATAGCACGTCGGCCAAGCGCGCAGTATCCGTGGCGCCAGTGACCTCCGAGACCGCCACGAAATCGCAGGCTGCGATGGCGTCGCGCACGGCGTCGGCTTCGGGCATGGACACGGCGGGGTTAGTATGGATGATCCATAGCGCCTTGATGCGCCCGTCGCCTGCCGCGCGAAAAAGGTCCACCGCCTTGAGCCCGGGCGCCACGGGCATGGTCGGAGCCTTCCAGAAATCTGCCACACGGGCCCGGTGGTCGGGGTTTTCTATGTCTAAGTGACAGGCCAGCATGTTGGCCAGGCCGCCCACCTCTCGCCCACCCATGGCATTGGGTTGTCCAGTGACCGACAGGGGACCTGCGCCAGGCAGGCCCACCCGACCCGCGGCCAGGTGGCAATTGAGGATCGCGTTCACCTTATCGGCGCCCGACGTGGACTGGTTCACCCCCTGGCTAAAGACGGTGACCACCCGGGGTGTACCGATCCACATCTCTACAAACTGCGCAACATCCGCGGGGTCGAGCCCTGTGGGCGCCAGGCGCGCAGCACGCGCGGTCTCAAGCGCAGCGTCGAGCCCCTGGGTCCGGCCCGCAAAGGTGGGGTCGACCGCGCCACACGCTTCGATCTGCGCCAGCAGGTGGTTGAAAAGCGCCACATCGCTGCCTGCACGCAACGGCAGGTGCAGGTCGGCCCCGTCGCAGGTGGCGGTGCGGCGGGGATCGATGACAATGATGCGCGTGCCCCGAGCCTTTTTGGCGGCAAGCACCCGCTGGTGCAGGATCGGGTGGCACCAGGCGAGGTTTGACCCCACAAGCACCACGAGGTCCGCCTCATCGAGGTCCTCATAGGTGCCGGGCACCGTGTCGGTGCCGAAGGCGCGCTTGTGCCCGGCCACGGTAGAGGCCATGCAAAGGCGTGAGTTCGTGTCGATATTTGCTGTGCCGATGAAGCCTTTGATCAGCTTATTGGCGACATAGTAGTCGTCTGTCAAAAGCTGGCCCGAAACGTAAAACGCGCAGGCATCGGGACCGTGTTCGGCCGCGGTGCGCTGTGGATCGACCACGATGATCTTCGTGCCGCGTTTGGCCTTGGCGGCGAGCACGCGCTGGTGCAGGATCGGGTGGCACCACGCGAGGTTCGAGCCAACGAGCACCACCAGATCAGCCTCGTCGAGGTCTTCATAGGT
>JBCCMR010000067.1:0-11689 GCA_039026255.1 Pseudomonadota bacterium | reverse complement strand
TTGCGCTCCAAATGCGGATATTCAGGGGCTTGACGCAAAAGTATTTACTGGGCCGTTCGCGAATGATCGCGGTCGCAAACTAGTAAGGAGATAAAAATGAACAACATCATCGGCTATGTGCCATGTGTTAAAGATGTCATTGAAGACGCCAATGACTTGGTCCGTCTCACCTTAACTCTTCCACGAGAAGAAGTGGAAAATGAAACGGTCGAACGACTTAGACAAGACCGTATTGGTTTTTTGGAGCGCAATGTCTTTCATGGGGACATTCTCGACTATGAACCAGAACTGCGATTGATTGGACTCTTATCATTTTTGATCAATAGATATGGGTACAAGTATGGCAGTGACATAATTGACGATCTCTATCACAGCTACGAACAGTGGGACCTGTGCGAGGACGAAATAGAGGTGCGTCTCATTCCTTTGGTCGACGCAATTCAACGTCACTTTGGCCGCATCGTCGCAGTAAAAGGAAAGGCTGCTTAGATTGCCGCTAAGGCTCATTATGCGTAGCTTACGATCAGGGGAAGCAAATAAATTGCCTCCCTCTACTTTTCAATGTGCAGTCAGGCGCAGTGGAAGTTTGAAAATTCTGTTCTCGCGCCTGTGCTTTTTGTTTTGTGCAAAAAATTCAAAAACCATTTCAGCTCCTTAGGTGGCTTGCGGCTTTGATCGAATATCCTTGAGACACGCTTGGGATGCTTTGATTTCCTTCTGGGTCATCAAATTCGAAGTATCCCGCCACCGTTGGTGCGAAAGAAGGATCTGGTGAAAACTGCCAAATTTTCCAAAACTCGTACCCGTGGTAAAAATTTATTTCTCTTGGGATTAAATAATATGGGCGTCGTATTTCAAGAACTGACTCATTGTGAGAGGATGAGCCTTGGCGCACAGACGACACGCAGCAATAAGGTTGGTTCCACACTACAATTACCATCAAAAAAACAACTAAAAAGGCCGCCAAGCTAACCCTTTTTCTCATGGGTAAATCCCTTTCAAAGCAGGTTCAACATTCTGGTCCCAGACGTCAGACACAAACAAGATGAGCCAAACTCTTGCTGAGTTCGAGCCCATTTGGTTCCAAAATCTCTGACGACGGGCATAACCAACCGGGCAGATCAGCAAGCTTATGCTCCAAACCTGCACTCTTTTGGTCTCATGACAGCACCGCTTAAAGGGGGCTGGTACGCGCTACAGGATTCGAACCTGTGACCCACTGATTAAAAGTCAGTTGCTCTACCAACTGAGCTAAGCGCGCCCGTGGAGCGCGTGCTAAGGGATGGCTCCGGTGCGGTCAACCCAAAAGGCGTCGGCGTACCGGCAGGGTAGCGGGAATGACACGTTTAACGCGGGGGCTGCTATTGGGGCGCTCGCGCGCACTGGAAGGGTCGCGCTCAGAGCGTTATATGCCTGCCATGACTGGGCTTAGCGGCGATATTCCTTTCCTTAAGATGCACGGGTTGGGCAACGACTTCGTAATCGTAGACGCGCGGGGCGGGGTCGACCCGATTACACCCGCGCGAGCGCGCGCCATGGGCGACCGCAATACCGGAGTGGGCTATGACCAGTTGGCGGTGTTGCACCCGGGCACCGGCGCCGACGTGGACGTGACGTTCTGGAACAGCGACGGCACCCAGGCGGCGGCCTGCGGCAACGCCAGCCGATGCATTACGCGGCTCTTGACCGAAGAGACGGGCCGCGACGCGGTCACGTTGCGCACCGAACGGGGGCTTTTACCCGGGCGGCGCGCGGGGGAAGTGTTTTCGGTGAACATGGGCGACCCGCTTTTTGACTGGCAAGATATCCCCCTGGCGCGGGCTGTGGATACGGCGGCGCTGCCCCTGACCGGGGCGCCGGTGGCGGTGGGGATGGGTAACCCCCATTGCATCTTTTTTGTGGATGATGCTGACGCTGTGGACCCGGCCGCAAACGGTCCCGCGGTAGAACACAACCCGCTTTTTCCCCAGGGCACCAATGTCGAATTTGTCTCGGTTTTAGCTGACGGCAGCCTGCGCATGCGGGTTTGGGAGCGGGGCGCGGGCATAACGCGCGCCTGCGGCTCGGGTGCCTGTGCGGTAGCTGTGGCGGCGCACCGGGCCGGGCTGGCGCCGCGACGGGTGACTGTCGTGCTCGACGGTGGGGCGCTGGAGCTTGACTGGCGCGACGACGGGGTCTGGATGACTGGCCCAGCCAGTTTTGTCTTTTCCGGCACGCTGGCGGCGGAGGCCTTGCCATGAACGCGCCCAAGTTCACCACCTTCGGCTGCCGTCTGAACGCCTACGAGACGGAAGCAATGAAAGACCTTGCTCGGCGATCGGGTGTTGAGAACGCTCACGTGATTAATACCTGCGCGGTGACGGCTGAGGCCACGCGCCAGGCGCGCCAGCAGATCCGGCGTATCCGGCGCGAGGACCCGGACGCCCGTATCATCGTCACGGGGTGCGCCGCCCAGACCGACCCAGATAGCTTTGCCGCTATGCCCGAAGTGGACCTGATCCTGGGCAACACCGAGAAGATGGCGCCTGCCACTTGGGCCGCGCTCGACACCTCCGAGCGTGTGCGCGTGAACGATATCATGTCAGTGGAAGACACCGCCGCCCACCTGATCGACGGTTTTGGGACCCGGTCGCGGGCCTATGTGCAGGTGCAAAATGGCTGCGATCACCGGTGTACCTTCTGCATTATTCCCTACGGGCGCGGCAATTCACGGTCGGTTCCCGCAGGTGTGGTTGTGGACCAGATCAAGCGGCTGGTGGCGAGCGGCTACAACGAAGTGGTGCTGACGGGCGTTGATATCACCTCTTGGGGTGGGGACCTGCCCGGTAGCCCGCCTCTTGGCGATCTGGTGCAGCGTATCCTGCGCCTAGTGCCCGATCTGCCGCGGTTGCGCATATCGTCAATCGATAGCGTCGAGGCGGATCAGGCGCTGATTGATGCGGTGGCCAGCGATGCCCGCCTGATGCCGCACCTGCACCTGAGCCTTCAGGCGGGCGACGACATGATCCTGAAGCGCATGAAGCGGCGCCACTTGCGCCAGCATGCGGTGGAGTTTGTCGACGCGATGCGTCGCGGTCGGCCTGATATTGTCTTCGGGGCGGACATAATTGCAGGGTTTCCCACGGAAACGGACGCCATGTTCGAAAATTCTCTGGCGTTGATAGATGATTGCCACCTGACCTGGCTGCATGTATTTCCCTATTCCCCCCGACCAGGCACCCCCGCGGCGCGTATGCCCCAGGTGGATCGGGGTCTTATCAAGGCACGCGCCGCACGGCTTCGCGATCGGGGTGCCGAACGGGTTGCAGCACACTTGGTGACGCTTCGGGGGACCGACCAGAATGTGCTTATGGAAAATGCCCGCATGGGGCGCACAGAAACCTTTACCGAGGTGCGGTTTGAAAGCGACCAAGTAGAGGGGCAGATTGTGAAAGCGCGCATCACCGGTCATAGTGATCGGTCGCTTACTGCAGTAAAGACCTGCGCTGCCGGGACCCGCGCCGCCTGATATCCCTGATCCAAATGCGCCGCTAACGCGGCATTACCCTTTTTAAGCGCGCAGGCGCGCGATGGGTTCTTACCGGCGCCCGGCGGTGCGTTTGGCCGCTGGGGTCGGGCGGCCGAGCTTGGCTTCGCGCAGGGCTACGTAGACCCCAGACCCGGCAATAAGCGCAATGCCCAGGTAGGTGGTCGCGGGTGGAAACTCTGAAAAGACAGTGATCGAGAAAATCACCGCCAGCACAAGGGACGTGTATTCGAAGGGCGCAATTAATGCCGCTTCAGTGCCCCGGTACGCCTGGGAAATAAGGTAGCCGCCCAAGGCCGAGCAGGCGCCCAAGCCAAAGAGCGCGGCCCAATCCTGGCTGGGTGGCCAGGTCCAGGGGCGCAGGAAGAACTCCAGCGTGGGGTTGCCGTCGGCCCAGGCCAAAAAACGCCCGTCTCCGAAAGAAAGCCCTAGGGTGCCTGCGACGCAGACAAACGTCATCTGGATGAACATCGCCATGGTCGAGGCCCTCTCGGTCAGGCCCATCGCCCGGGTCATGATCTGCACACCGGCATAGGCGGCCGCAGCCACAATCGGCAAAACCGCAATCCAGGTCACCCCGTTATCGCCCGGGCGCACCGTGACGATGACCCCCAAAAGCCCCACCAGCACCGCGGCCCAACGGCGCGCGCCGACGGGCTCTCGCAGGATAACAACCGAAAGCGCGGTGATGAAAAGCGGTGCCGCGAAGAAAAGCGCGGTCACATCGGCCAAGGCCATGGCGGCGATCCCTGCAAAAAACGTGGTATTTGCTACAACCACCAGAAACCCTCGGAGCGCGTGGGCAAAGGGACGGCGGGTGTGCAGAGCGCGGAGGCCACCTTCAAAGGGCAAAATAAAGATCATCGTCAGGCAAAGCGCCACAAGCGCCCGGGTGAAGACAATCTGGTGTAGCGGATAGCCCCCCGAAAGGGCTTTGATCAGCACATCGTTGAGTGAAAAGAAAGTGGATGCGCCAAGGGCGCAAAGGATGCCCACCCGCGCCGATCGGTAGGGCTGGGCATAGGCTTGGGATGCGGTTGCCATGGGGCGACGATGGCTCCTTGCGTCCGTCCCGTCCACGCCGTTTGCGGCACAAGCCCTAGGGCGCGTGTCGCGGCTGGGACGTGGCGAGGTGGGCGCAGCGGCCCGGTCGCCCAAAGGCGCCAGCTTGCGGATGCATTGCTGGCAAGAGACATACCCGGCGCCAGGCGAAGCCTTTCAAATGCCTTCGGTCTGTGAAGCAAATTAGTTGTGCGACCGTTCGGCCGTGGGCAAGCAGGGTCCTCGCGTCCGCATCCGGCATGGTCAGAACACGGAACCCGGGGCCAGCGGCGTTCGACCCATGGGAAATAGCCTAAGGCTGTTCGTCGTCGTCGCCACCGCCCTTCGGTAAGTTGAAGAGACTGTCAGCATCGACCAGAAGGTCCTGCTTGTCGTCCTCATCGTCACGGGTGTCCTGGAGCGTGAAGTTCTCTAGACCTGAGATATTGGACGGGATACGCGGCTCCGCTGGGTTCATAGAAAGCGATTGCTCAGTAGAGACGAGTTTCGCACGCTCTTCATCGGACATGACGTTGCCGGCTTTCTCGGCCTTCTTGGCGGCCTTGGCAACCTGGATGTCCATTTCGCCCTGCTTGCAAAAACCCAAAGCGACAGGGTCAATGGGTTCGATATTGGAGATATTCCAATGGGTGCGATCACGGATCGATGTGATGGTGGGCTTTGTGGTGCCAAGGAGCTTTGATATCTGCCCGTCGGTCAATTCCGGATGGAACTTGACCAGCCAAAGGATCGCCGCGGGGCGGTCTTGGCGCTTTGAGAGCGGTGTGTATTTCGGCCCGCGGCGCTTTTCCTCGCCGTCGGCGGCGGGGTTGTATTTCAGCTGCAGCTTGTAGCGCGGGCTTTCTTCGCCTTTTTTGATCTCTTCTGCGGTAAGTTGGTTGTTGGTAATCGGGTCAAAACCTTTGATCCCCTGGCCCACTTCCCCGTCGGCAATGCCGTGAACCTCAAGCTCATGGAGCCCGCAGAAATCCGAGATCTGCTTGAAGCTCAGCGTGGTGTTGTCCACCAGCCAGACAGCGGTAGCCTTGGCCATAATCGGAAGCGCCATGTTTTTCTCCTTCGCAACAGACAGCCCCCCCGCCTTTTCAGGCTTCCGCCGGAGCGGTGAATTTCCATGGTGAGGGGGAATTCGACCCAGTATATAAGGGGACTGCCGGTGAAGGGGAAGGGGCAATGATGCGGGGCAGTTTTCAGCGGGTGGCGCGGTGGCTGGCGATGGTTTTCGCTCTATCAGCGGGCACTGGGGCCACGGGGATCGCTGCCCAGGATCGCGACCAGGCGGGCGTCTTCGACTATTACGTGATGGCCCTGAGTTGGTCGCCAAACTGGTGCTTACGAGAAGGTGATGCCCGCGGGGCAGCGCAATGCGCCACTGATGCGGGCTGGGTTTTGCATGGGCTTTGGCCGCAGTACGAACGCGGTTGGCCGGATTACTGTCGCACGTCCCAGCCTGCGCCGAGCCGCGCCATGACCCGAGATATGGCGGATGTTTTCGGCTCCGCGGGTTTGGCATGGCATCAGTGGCGCAAGCACGGCACTTGCACCGGGCTGTCGGCGCGCAACTACTACCGTTTGTCACGGGTGGCTTACGAACGCGTGGCACGGCCACCGCTTTTGCGGCAGCTGAAGCGCGAAGTGTCCATGCCCGCTCTATTAATCGAAGAGGCTTTCTTGGCGGTCAACCCCGGGCTTGTGCCTGACGCGGTCACCGTAACATGTCGGTCTGGGCGCATCGCAGAGGCGCGCATATGCTTGACCCGGGACCTGGAGCCCCGGCGCTGTGGTGCGGATGTGATCCGGGACTGTAGCCTTGAAGACGCCCTTTTTGCCCCAATTCGGTAAAACTTGCGGCAAACACGCCGCGAAATGACCCGGCCCCGGCCCCCGGGGCTGCCCGGCAGCGCCCCATTCGGTCCCTAGTCTGGAAAAAAACAGAGCAGACCGACCGGACCCGACCTATGTTGAGCTTCTACCTCGCGCATGCGGTGAACGCGCTTCTTTTCGCTGGTATTTTTGCCTTTGCCTTTTCCCAGGATGATGACGACGACGCGCCGGTGGCGGAACCCGAGCTCCCCGAGGAGCCTGAAACCCCCGCCGCCGAGGCGGTTACCGGGACTTCCGGCGACGATGTGCTCAGCTCCACCGCAGCATCAGCAGAATTCCTAGGGCTGGGCGGCGACGACACGATCACCGGCTCTGCGGGGGATGACAACGCCCAGACCGGTACCGGTAACGACACGGCCTTTCTTGGCGACGGCGACGACCGGGCGCTTGGCAAGGCTGGCATGGACACTTTGTCGGGCGAGGCGGGCGCAGACGATCTTTTTGGGGGCGCTGACGACGACCGGCTTTTCGGCGGAACGGGGGCTGACAGCCTGACCGGCGGAGCCGGGGCGGACGCGCTGCAGGGTGGCGGCGGCGCCGATTTCCTGCGAGGGGGCGACGACGACGACACGCTTGAGGGGGATGGCGGCGATGACGTGCTTTGGGGCCAAGGTGGGGCGGACCGGCTCTTTGGCGGGGACGGGGCCGACACGCTCAACGGCGCCGAAGGCGATGACAGCACCGCCGCCAACGGGGACCCGGACGGGGTGGACACGATCTTTGGTGGGCGCGGTGCCGATACGCTGATTCTGGGTGCGGGCGACACGGGCACGGGCGACGGAGGGGCCGACCGCTTCACCGTTGACGAAGCGGTCTCGGGGGCCGGGGTGGCGCAAGTGACCGATTTCGACGCCCGCGAAGATACCCTGGCGCTGGAATATACTGCTCAGGTCAACACAACCGGCACGCCGGTTGTGCCGACGGTAACTGTCACCGATTTCGCCGACGGCACCGGTGCTTTTGTAGCGCTTGACGGGGTGACCGTGGCGGAGGTGACAGGCGCCCAAGGGCTTGATCCCGCTGCGGTTGTGCTCGTTGCTCTCTGAGAAGGGAAGGAAGCTTCTTATTGAAGCTTCTTTTGCGCCCAGTGCCCGCGGCCGAGGGGTCCCGCGCAAAGGTGCGCCGGATCAGCCGCAGCAGCCGCGTCCAAGGGCCTTTAACCGCCAATAGTTGTAGGGCAAGGGCGTCACGTACCCAGCCAGAAGCATCAGCGGCACCACCCACCAGGTCAGCGTGGCCCCCCCGGTCAGTCCCCAGTCGGTCAGGTTCATGGCCGCCTCCATAGCTACCATCGAAATTAGCGACATGCCGATGGCCGTGCGGAACGCCGCGCCGAGGGCCATCTGTCGCGACAAGATCACGGTTTCGAGCGCGATCGACGTCAGGATGCCGTTCATAATGGCCAGCGCCATGATCGCTGCCGTGGGCCACGGGATACCGGTCACCTGAAAAAATCCGATGGTCCCCAGGTCACCGATAGAGCAGCCCAGAAGACACCAGGCCGTGTTGCGACCAGCCTGCGCCCAGGTCGGGCGGCAGGTCCAGGATATTCGGCTGATTGTGTCGGGGGCAAAGGCCATCCCCCCAGTGCTACCGCCCGGATCCCCGAGGCGCAAGCGCGGCTGGGGTCCCTTTGGCCGTCTTAGAGCCCTCCGGCCCAGACTGTGACGGCGACGGCGACCTCGTCGGTGAGGTCAGGCGACAGGATATCTCCTGCAATCACATGAGCGAAGGGGTCTGCGGTGCGGCCTTCAAGGCGGGGCTGAATGCGTCCCTTTGGTCCAGCCCAAGCGGCATAGGCCGCGTCAGTGCGGGCGGCGTCGACCACCTGGTCATCCGGTGAATAGACAAAAAAGGCGGGCACCCGCAGGTCTCCCAGGTCGAGGCCGCGCACGTATTTGACGAGCGCCATCATCGGGAGCACCGCCGTGGTCGGGTAACGCGTGTTCCAGTGGTCCCCCTGTTCTGGATTAAGCGGTTCCCAGGACCGCTCTGCCCCTGCCAAAAGCGGTACCCATTGGCGTGCCAGGGGCCATGTGGCTAGGTCTGCCATGGGGTCTGCGGGGCCAAAGTTCGGGGACACCAGCGCCACCCCTGCCAGGTCGCGCCCAATCTCGGGGTCAAAGGCGCCCGCCACGGCAAGCGTGCCCCCGGTGGAGGTTGTGATCAGCAACACCCGGTCCCCAAGGCGGCGACCGATCTCCATCGCCTCGGCAATGTCGGTCATCCAGTCGCCCATGTCGGGCTCTGCCATGGCAGCCCCGTCGGTGCGCCCGTGCCCGGTCAGGCGCGTAAAGAAAAGGTTGGCGCCCAGGGCCGAGGCCACGCGATCTGGCACCGGGCGTATTTCTTCGGCATCGGCGGAAAATCCGTGCACGTAGACCACAGCCAAAGGCGTGCGTGTGCCGGGCGCGCCCCGCCAGACAATGCGCTTTTGGGCGCCGGGGCGGATGTCCGGGAACCGCGCTTCCCGCGCGGTGAGCCAAGCATCCAGGTCGTCGTCCACCGTAGTTGGGTCAAAGGCGGCTTCGCTGATCATCGGCTCCCGCGGACCAAAAAGCCAGAGAACCCCCAAAAGCAAGGCAAGCGACACAACGATCCGCACAATCCACCGCACTACCCTGCCCATGGCCTGTCTCCCTCATGCCGGTTCGGTTGCGCGGTCAACGGTGCGCTAAAGCGGGCGGCGGCGCAAGGGTGTGCTGCTCGCGGTCACCAAGGCGTAGTACCAGGTCAACGGGTCATCGCTCGCTGCTAGGCCCTGGACGGCCTTCCGGGTGAAAAAGCCAGGTCTCGGGCGGTTCGCGCCGGGTCTTAAGCCCGTTGACCGGCGCCATTTCATCGGCATAACCGATTGCCATACCAGCAAAAAGCATCAGGTTGCTCGGCGCGCCGAGGAACTCGGACGTTGCCTCCCACTGGGTCACCCAGGCCTCTTGCGCGCAGGTGGAAAGTCCTGCCTCGGTCGCCAACAGCATGACAGTCGATACAAAAGCGCCCATGTCCGTCCACTGCGCGACGGTCATATCCCGATCCAGGTAAAAAAATGCTGCTGCCGGGGCCCCGAAGAACTGGTAGTTGCGAGCAAACCAAGCTAGGCGCGCGGGCTTATCATCCCGCGGGATGCCAAGGCGGTCATACATCTCTTCGCCTACGGCAAAGCGCGCGTCGCGGTAGGGGGATTTTAACGGCGAAGGATAGACCGGGTATTCAGGTGTATCTACGAGCCCCTTTTCGCTGCGCGCGGCCATCAACGCTTTGAAATCGGACAAAGTGTCCCCGGTTAGCATCCAGACCCGCCAGGGTTGCAGGTTGCCCCCCGACGCTGCTTGCGACGCGCGCACCAATATGTCGCGCAACAGGGCCGGGTCTACAGGGTGGTCTAGGTAGGCGAGACAGGATTTACGCGTAGCAACGGCGGCGGAGACGTCCATTTCACACCCTGTTCAATAGGTCGGTTAGCGTGGCTTCGACCAGCGCAAGGTTCTCTGGCTCCGAAAACCTGTGATCGGCATCCTTAACGAGCGTGAGCGCCATGTCGGGGCTTTTCCCATGGGACAAAAGCGCCAACGGCACTGATTGCGCCACGTCGGCGTCGGCGGTCCCATGCAAAAGCCTAACCGGGAAGGGTAGGGGCAGTGGATCTCGCAAGACGAGGTTTGTGCGACCGTCTTCGATCAGGCGACGAGTGATTATGTAGGGGTCGTCTGAATAATCGGACGGCAGCGCGACCTGGCCTTCCTGCTCTAGGGCCTTGCGCTGGGCGTCGGTAAAGCCTTCCCACATGCTGTCTTCGGTGAAATCAGGTGCCGCCGCGATGCCCAGAAGCCCAGCTATCCGGTCACCCATGGCGCGGGCCACCAAAAGCGCGATCCAGCCGCCCATGGAAGACCCCACTAGAACCTGGCGCCCATGGGTTAACTGTCCGATGGCTGCCCGCGCGTCGGCGGTCCATTCACCAATTGACCCTGCCAGGAAGTCACCGGACGAGCGCCCGTGCCCAGAATAGTCAAACCGCAAGAAGTCGCGCCCCTGGGCTGCGCACCAGGCTTCGAGATGAAGCGCCTTCGTGCCCTCCATATCCGATTTGAAGCCACCAAGAAAAACGACGCCTGGGCCAGATGCCCCAGCGTTCTGGGTCCGATGATAGGCGATGTGGCGACCTTCGGGCGTGGTCAGGAATTGCGGTTCGGCCATGGGCCCCCCTTCGATGGTGCGGCGCGGTCCGAGGGACCCTAAAGCGCCCCGGCGCGTGGGGAAAGCCAGAAGGTAGCTGGTATAGAAGCCTCCGAGCCCGGGTTGGGCAATGGCAGCGGGTGAAATGAAAGAAGCGCCCCACCGGTGGGACGCTTCGCCTTGCTGCGTCGTGTGTTGGGTTAGCCGCCCACGTAAGGAATGCCACCGGGCCGGTAGAACGTTTTTTGGTTGTGCAGTCGACCAAGCAGGTCGTGGATCGTGCGCAAGTCTACTTCTAGTGTGTCAAGGGCAGCCTCTTCTGTCTTTGGCGCGGCGCGGGTCTGCATGACCCGCATACGCCTGTCGGCAAGGCTGCGCTTTTGCGTGCGCAGGGCGGTTTCGATGATTTCTAAGTCCTCGACACTCAGTTCGAAGTTTGTGTTGTATTTGGTCATGGTCCCTCCAAAACTCAGGGGCCGGATGGCCTTTTCATGTCCAACTAAAATAACCAACGCCACGGAAAATACAACGCAGAACCGGATAAAAACTGTTGTATACCAATTGGTTACTCGTATACAGTGGCATACATAGGGGTCGGGGACGTGGGTTGCGCTTGACACGCGCGGCGCCCCGGCTCACTAGTTCGCAAATCGCACCCGGGCGTTTCGTAGGCGCCAAACCGCAAAGGAGATCGGCCTATGGCGCAGATCACGCTTACTCTTCCTGATGGCAATGAACGCAGCTACCCTACCGGCACGTCGGGCGCTGAAGTGGCGGCTGATATCTCAAAGAGCCTGGCTAAAGCGGCGCTGTCTTGTACGTTTAACGGCGAACACAGGGACTTGAGCCGCCCGCTTGAGTCCGACGGCAGCTTTGCGATCCACACGCTCAAAGACGATGCCCAGGCGCTCGAACTGATCCGCCACGACTGCGCCCATATTATGGCCCGTGCTGTGCAGGAAATCTGGCCCGATGTGAAGGTCACCATCGGACCGGTCATCGAAAACGGCTGGTACTACGATTTTGACCGGGCGGAGCCGT
>JBCCMR010000066.1:0-11725 GCA_039026255.1 Pseudomonadota bacterium | reverse complement strand
TTTCCGTCCACGTCGATCTCCCCCATCAGCGGCTGCTGCGCCTCGGTGCTCATCTGGTAGTTCGTGAGGATCTCGTAGGCCGCCGGCCACTTCTCCGCAAACCCGCTCCACGCCGTCTTGAAGACGCGCGTCGGAATGAAGTCGCAGTCGTTCACCGCGTTGGGGTTGGGGCCCCAGGACGCATCCTCGTAGCAGGCGGCCTCACCGACCGGCAGATCGACGAACTGCACGTCGTAGGCCGACATGGCCCAGTGCGGCTGCCAGAAAACGATCAAAAGTGGCGACTTCTTTTCGGTCGAGGCGCGAAGTTCGGCAATCAGTGCGCCTTCGGATCCCGCAGGCACCGCCTTGAAGGGCAGCGCAAGCCCCGTCACGCGGTCCGCCCCGGGCGTTCCCCAGTCGGCGGGATAGTCCACCAGGCGCCCGGCCGGGATGGTTTCGGCAGTGGCAAACTGCACAGCACAGTCTTTCAGCGCCTCCCAGGCGGGCAGGCCGGGGCAAAGTTCTGCCACATGGGCCGGGTAGGCAAAGCCTTCTTTGGCTTCCAGCTGCAAGTCAGACACCTCAACCACCAAACCTTCTTCGCGCAGCTTGGCGTACTGGTCGGACACGTTTGATGACCACACTTCCAGGGCAGCATGCACTTCGCCGTCGGCCATCGCCTGCCACATATTCATGTAACCCGCAGTGGTGTATTCCACCGTGTAGCCCGCCGCTTCGAGCATCTGACCTGCCACATGGGTCGTGACATGCTGCCCGGTCCATTCGTTGATGGCCAGTTTAATCGGCTCGTTGACGGCGCCAAGATCGGCTGCCTGAGCACCCGTCCAAGCTCCGCCACCCAGGGCCACGGCCATCGCCAGCGCACTCGCGGCGGTCATCTGATGTATTTTCATATTTTGTCTCCCATAGGCTGTCGTGCTCGTTTTTATTGACTCACGAGTCAACTTAAACAAGACTGCCCACATTCGGGCAATCCTGAAACTACACACGATCCCCCAGGGTTTGACAACCTTAACCACCGCCGGACTGGGACCATGCTGGAACACCGCCTTTTCCCCGTTTGGCTAGCCTTCGTCGCGGCGCTGGCCTGGGGCATCTGGTGGATGCCGGTACGATGGCTCGAAGGCGCGGGATTGCCTGGGTCCTGGACTGCAGCCGCAATGCTGCTGGGCGCGCTGCCAATCTGCGTTCTATTTGCGTGGCGCGCACCAATACCCATTAATCGGCGGACGGTAGCGTCGGGGGCGCTTATCGGCGGGGCGATGGCGCTTTATTCAGCCGCGATCACCGAAACTACGGTGGTGCGCGCGGTGCTTCTATTTTATCTGGCGCCACTTTGGTCGCTGAGCATAGAGGTGGCCGTGATGGGCCGACGCCCCGACCTGCGCGTGGCGGGCGCTTTTGTCTTAGCCGTCTTGGGTGTCTTAACCATTTTCCGCTTCAACCTGTCATTTGCCGCCTGGTCCGTGGGCGATACACTCGCGCTTTTCTCCGGGATCAGCTGGTCGCTGGGCGCCGCATTGGTTTTTGCCGGGCCCCGGCTGCCAGCCCGGGGGCTGGCGCTCTTTGGTTGTCTGGGCGGGATTGTTGTGGCCACGCTATGCGCCTTTTTCCTGAGTGCGAGCGTCCCAGTCGGGGTTGCCGCACCAGCGGTTATTCCAAGCGTATTGATCGGGACCGCCTATGTGATGCCTGTCTTGGTGGCCACACTGTGGTCGGCGGCGCGGCTTGGACCCACCACGTTGAGTTTTCTTTTGACCGGCGAGATCCTCTCCGGCGTCTTCACAGCGGCGTATTTCCTGGACGAACCTTTCGGCACATTTGAGGTCGCGGGTGCCGCGCTTATCATCTCGGCAGCCCTGGTCGAAGTCGTCAGCCAAAAACCGACCGTCACCGCATGACAGCGCCCAACGCTGCCATACCATTTAGCCAATTCGCCCTAGGAGAAGCCCGATGAACCAACCCTTCGCCCCGCTTAGCTACCGCCAGATTTCCGAAGGATATGCGCTTGATCCGGCGGCGAGCCTTTCGCTAAACGCGCGCACCTACACCGATGCGCACTGGTACGCGCTAGAACAAGAAGCGGTCTTCGCCAAAACCTGGCAATGGGTCTGCCACGTGGAGCGGCTGCGCCTGCCGGGGTCTTACGTCACCGCCACGGTTGCGGGCCGCCCGGTGGCCCTGGTGCGCGATCGGGACGGCAGCCTGCGCGGGTTTTACAACGTCTGCAAACACCGCGCCCATGAGCTTTTGTCCGGCGCCGGGCGCACAACGCGCATCCTGTGCCCCTACCACGCCTGGGTCTACAAACTTGACGGATCGCTCGCCCGGGCGCCCGAGACGGAAAACCTTGTGGGGTTCGATCCGTCGACCATCTGCCTGGACCAGGTGCGGGTCGAGGAGTTCTGCGGTTTTGTCTACGTGAACCTTGACCCCGACGCGGTGCCCCTGCGGGATCAGTCGGGCCTTTTGGCGGAAGAGATCATGCATTGGGCGCCAGACATCAGCGACCTGACCTTCGGACACCGCCTGACTTACGACATCAAGTCAAACTGGAAGAACGTCGTCGACAACTTCCTGGAATGCTACCACTGCCCAACCGCGCATAAGGACTTCTGCACGCTGGTGGACATGGACACTTATAAGGTCACCACCCACGGCATTTATTCGAGTCACATGGCCGACGCCGGGCAAAACGCCAACAGCGCCTATGACACCTCAAACGCAGCGGTGCGCACCCATGCGGTCTGGTGGCTTTGGCCCACCACCTGCCTGATGCGTTACCCCGGGCGGTCGTCCATGATCGTGCTCAACATCATCCCCGTGGGGCCCGACCGTACCATGGAAACCTACGACTTTTATCTTCAGACGCCGGACCCCACCCCGGAAGAGCAAGAAGCCATCCGTTACCTGGACGAAGTGCTCCAGGTCGAGGACATCTCACTTGTGGAAAGCGTCCAGCGCGGCATGTCCACGCCGGCATTCACCCAGGGACGAATCGTCCACGATCCGGACGGGTCGGGCAAATCGGAACACGCAGTGCACCATTTCCACGGACTTGTGCTCGACCACTACCGCGCGGCTTTGGGCGAATGACGCCGCCTAAGGTCTGTGCCTACTTTCCTCCCGTGCGCACGGCGCGGGCGTAGCGCCCGGCCGACGCCGCAAGACCCCACCCCAGCCCGGAAAAACCTATGACCCCGAACATACTTCTCATCATGGCCGACCAATTGGCCCCACAATTCACCGGCACTTACGGCCACCCAGTGGTGCAGACCCCCCATATGGACGCGTTGGCGGCGCGCGGCACCCGCTTTGACGCCGCCTATTGCAACAGCCCGCTGTGCGCCCCGTCGCGGGCGGCGTTTTTGACCGGGCGGCTTCCCACAGCCACCGGTGCCTACGACAATGCAGCCGATTTCGCATCCTCGCTGCCGACCTTCGCCCACGCCCTGCGCGCGGCGGGCTATGCCACCTGCCTGTCGGGCAAGATGCACTTTGTCGGGCCGGACCAGTTGCACGGCTTTGAAGAGCGTCTGACCACCGATGTGTACCCCGCCGATTTTGCCTGGACGCCGGATTGGCGCGACCCGCTGACCCGGATCGACAAGTGGTACCACAACATGGACAGCGTCACCCAAGCCGGTCCTGCGGCGACAACGTTCCAGATCGAATTCGACGATGAAACCACCTTCCTGGCGCGGCGCCGTATCCTGGAATACGCCATGTCCGGGGACGGGTCAGAGTTCGGGGACGGGAGGCCCTTTGCCATGGTGGTGGGGCTTATGCACCCCCACGATCCCTATGTGGCCCGGCCGGAATTCTGGGACCTCTACCCGGACGCCAACGTTGACATGCCCAAGAACCCTAGGCGTGCCGACGACCCCCACTCCACCCGGGTGCGCCAGGGCAACGAAGGCGACCGCATCGCCGCCAGCGAGGCGGATATCCTGTCGGCCCGGCGCGGCTACTACGCCAACACCAGCTACTTCGACCACAACGTGGGTATCCTGATCCGCACGCTCGAAGAGGCGGGGCTCACTGACAACACCGTGGTTATTGTGACCTCCGACCACGGCGACATGCTGGGCGAACGGGACCTCTGGTACAAGATGAGCTGGTTTGACCATTCCTCGCGGGTACCGCTCGTAATGGCCGGGCCCGGGGTGCGGCCGGGCACTTGGGACGCACCCTGTTCGCTGATTGACCTCTTCCCAACAATGCTGGACATCGCAGACGCCGAGCACCCCTGTCACATCCCGCTCGACGGACGCTCCCTGTGGCCCAGCGCCACTGAGCGCGCCCCGGGCCAGACCGAAGCCATCGGCGAATACTGCGCCGAATGCGCCCCGGGCGCGCCGGTGATCATGCTGCGCCGAGACCGGTGGAAATACATCCACGCCGCGGGCGACCCGCCGCAGCTTTACGATTTGGCGGCAGACCCCGATGAACTGACCAATCTGGCCCCCGACCACCCGGTGGCTCATGACTTCGCGGTAGAGGTTGCCGCGCGCTGGAACGACGCGACGGTCAGTGCTCAGGTGATCGCTAGCCAAGACCGGCGCCGGGTGATTACGGGCGCCCTGGGCCAGGGCGCGCCGACCCACTGGGACTACACCCCGCCGCGCGACGCATCCCAGGAATACGTGCGAAACCACATGGACTGGACTGTGGCCGCTGCGAAAAACCGCTGGCCGCCAAACCCGCACCTGAAGGTGCGCAGCTAGGCGAGGGGATGGCTATGCGACTGGAAGGAAAAACCGCGCTTGTGACCGGCGGACGGGGCGGCATCGGCCGCGCCATCTGCGACCGGTTCCGCGCCGAGGGCGCGCGCGTCTTCGCCTGTGACCTGGATCCGGGCGGGTCTTTTGCCGACGGGGCCGACGGGCCCAACGAAGGCGGCGGAGCCCGGGATTTCATCCCGCTCGACGTCACCGATGAGGCGGCGCATCAGGCGGCCATTGCGCGCGTGGCGGACTCGGTCGGGCATCTCGACATTCTGGTGACCGCTGCGGGGATCGAACTGGAAAAGACCATCGAAGAGACCACGCTCAACGAATGGAACCAGTCTTTTGCAGTCAACGTCACGGGCACCTTCCTAGCGGCAAAACACGCGCTACCGCTCCTGCGGGCCAGCGGGGCCGAAACCAAATCCATTGTCACATTCGGCAGCTACGATGGCTTTATCGCCGACCCCGGGCTTGCCGCCTACTGCGCCACCAAAGGTGCCGTCCACGCGCTGACGCGCGCGATGGCTGTCGACCACGGCCCCGACGGCATCCGCGTCAACGCCATCTGCCCGGGTTACGTGGACACTCCGATGCTCGAAGGGTTCTTCGAAGGCGACGGGGCCGGTAGCGGCGGCGCCAGCCGCACCAAGAAAGAGGCGATGGCCCGCGGTGTACACCCCCTAGGCACCTTTGGACGACCCACGGACGTGGCCAACTTGGCGCTTTGGCTGGCTTCCGACGAAGCGCGCTACGCCAGCGGCCAGCTCTGGGTTCTCGACGGGGCGTTGACGGCGCAAGTGCAGCAGATGACAGTCTAGAAAAGCCAAAGGATACCTCCCATGCAAACCAAGCTCTTGATCAACGGAAAGTTCGAAGACGGCGCGGGAGAGGCGCTTGATATCCATGACCCGGCCACCGGGGACACCATCGCAGCCATCCCCGAGGCGTCCCCCGAACAAGTGCGCGCCGCCACCGCCGCCGCAGCGCAGGCCTTTGAAAGCTACAGCCAGACCACCCCGGCGGAGCGCGCGGCCTACCTGCACCAGATTGCCGACGCTTTTGAGACCGCAAGCCAGGACCTGGCCAAACTGGAAAGCCAGGACTGCGGCAAACCCTGGCCCAGCGCCCACGACGACGAATTCCCCGCGTCCATCGACACCTACCGCTTCATGGCTGGCGCCGCGCGAACCCAGTCAGGTAGCGCGACCGCCGAATACATCGCGGGGGCCACATCGATGATCCGCAAGGACCCGGTGGGACCGGTGGCGTCAATCGCGCCATGGAACTATCCGTTTATGATGGCGTCCTGGAAGCTGGCTGCACCCCTGGCGGCGGGCTGCACGGTGGTTCTGAAACCTTCAGAGATGACGCCCCTTTCGACGCTTGCCATGGCCGAAAATCTGGCCGAGATCCTGCCGCCCGGGGTGGTCAATATCCTTCATGGGCGCGGACCGAGCATCGGCGACGCGCTGATTAATGACCCGGCCATGGAAGCCATCTCGATCACCGGGTCGCCCGCTACCGGCATGGCCGCGTTCCGCGCTGCCAGCCAAAAAATCCGCCATGTGCACCTGGAACTGGGCGGCAAGGCCCCGGTCATTGTCTTCGACGACGCCGACGTGGAGGCTGTGGTGGAAACCGTGCGCGGGGTTGGGTTTTTCAACGCCGGGCAGGACTGCGCTCAGCCTACCCGCATCCTTGCGCAGCCGGGTATCTATGACCGCCTGACTACGCGCCTGGCCGAAGAGGTCGGCAAGATAAAGATCGGCGCGCCCCACGACGACGGGGTCGAGATGGGGCCCCTGATCTCGGCGGGTCAACGCGACCGGGTGGCTGGCTTTGTGAACCGCGCCCGCGACGCTGCCGAAATCGCCGTGGGCGGGGACACCCCGACGGGCAGCGGTTATTTCTACGCGCCCACCGTGGTCGCCAACGTCGACAACAACGCCGAGATTGCCCGCTCCGAGGTGTTTGGCCCGGTGATCACCGTCAGCCGCGTGGCGGATGCCGAAGAGGCGATACGCATCGCCAACGCGTCCGACTATGGCCTGGCCTCATCGGTCTGGACCCGCGACGTGGGCACGGCCATGAAGATGTGCGCCCGGTTGCGCTACGGCATGACCTGGGTGAACGCCCACGGCTGGGCCACGCCAGAGATGCCTTGGGCGGCCATGAAAGGCTCCGGCACGGGCTGCGATATGTCGGTCTACGGGCTTGAGGCTTATACCTCTGTGCGCCACGTCATGGTGGTACATTGACCGCCGCTGACCCGGCACTGGGGGCAGAGGCGTGTCTGGGGATCGCAGGAAAGACTGCTCTTGTAACCGGTGGCAGCCGTGGCATTGGACGTGCCATTGCCGATGCTCTCGCGTCCGCAGGCGCCGATGTCACGACCTGCGGACGGGGCCCGCGCCCCGATGACCTAGGTGCCAGCATCGCCTGGGTGACGGCAGACATGGCCCACCGAGACGGGCCCGATGTATTGATCTCCGCGGCCGGGGTACCGGATATTTTGGTCAACAACGCCGGTATCCAGGTGGAGGAAACGCTTGCTAACACCGATATTGCCGACCTGCACGCGGTGATCGCCACAAACTGCACTGCCGTGGCGCTGCTGTGCCAGATGTCACTGCCAACTATGGCTGACCGAGGCGGCGGTGCCATCGTCAATATCGGGTCCATTAGCGCACGGCATGCAGACCCGGGTCTTGCCATCTACAACGCGTCAAAGGCGTTTGTGCACGGTTTGACCCGGTCGATCGCCGTTGACCATGGCCCTGCGGTACGCTGCAACGCTGTGGCGCCAGGGTGGATCATGACCGCCATGGCAGACGATGCCTTTGCCCTGGCCCGCGAGCCGGACGCCGCCCAGCGGGACGCACTGGCGCGCACCCCGGCGGGCCGGTTCGGCAAACCGTCGGATATCGCGCGAACGGTGCTTTGGCTGGTGTCGGACGCCGCAGCGTTTGTCACCGGTCAGGTGATTACCGTGGACGGTGGGCTTACGGCGGCAAGCCCGCTGCGACCGGCTTTGTTCTAGACGCTGCCAGGCTGAACCGGTCCCCTGCCACACCCGACGCGGCACACTGCCACCGCAGGCTTGCCCCGCCCGGGCCGCACCCCATATCGCGGCAGGGAGGGAAGTAGGAGCGTGCGCCATGGCACTAGATAAGATATCTGCCCACCCTCAACGGGTTGCCCTGTCCAACGAACTGCACGCGCGACCGTTCCCGATCCTTTCGGCGCCCGCGCGCGCCGCGGCTGTGGCAATCGAACGGGACGGCGACGAAGACACAGACCGCGCATTTCTAATTAGGCTTCTGGACCGATATGGGGCCGCCCACCCGGCACCCGGTGCCGACCACCTGACCGCCTACCTGGGTAAAGTGACGCTCAAATGGGAACGGCATACCGAATTTATGACCTTCACGCTTTATGCCGACGGGGTGGCCGAAGTGCCCTTCAACGGGGAGCTTTTTGAGTTTTTTCCAAGCGAATGGCTTTCCGATGCGCCAGGGCGACTATTAACGTCGATCCTTGTGCGGGTGGAGCGAGAAGAGAGCCTTGCGTCGGCGTCGGCGCGGCTCTCTAAAGTGGGTTCAGACTGGTTTTATAGCGAAGCGATGGCAGCCGCGACCGTTCTGGAAGGTGACGCTCTAGTGGCGGGCGATTTCCGCATGGACCCCGCGGGCCATATCCGTTTCGCGGTCTTCAAGCTGGGCAAAACCGGGTCAGACCGGGTCGGCCGCATCGTGCAACGGCTTATCGAGATCGAGACCTACAAAACAGTGGCTATGCTTACGCTGCCCATCGCCCGCGATGTTTTTGCCCGACTGACGACACTAGATAGGGAAATGAGCCGGGTCGTGCATGACATGGGCGATGCTTCAGACGACAGTCAACGGACGCTTGACCGCCTTTTGGATCTGTCCAGCACGGTCGAGAGCTTTTCCGCTGAAACCGCTTACCGGTTTACCGCAGCAGAGGCGTATTCAGCCTTGGTGCACCAGCGCGTGGCCGTCTTGCGCGAAGAGCGCGTCGCAGGGCATCAGCTTTTCAGCGAATTCATGATGCGCCGGTTCGAACCCGCCATGCGCACCTGCCGGTCTGCACGCGAACGACTGGTGGATATCTCAAACCGGGCCGCCCGGGCGTCACGGTTGCTAAGCACGCGGGTCACCGTGGCGACCAATATCCAAAACCGCGAATTACTCAAGAAGATGGACCGCCGTGCGGCGCTTCAACTACGCTTACAAGAAACGGTGGAGGGTCTCTCGGTTGTGGCGATCAGCTACTATGCGGTGAACCTGCTTTCCACCTTCCTGAGTCCCGCAGCAGAGCCCTTGGGCATCACCGCAGGTTGGCTAACCGCAGGGCTGGTGCCGCCGGTGGTGATTGCTGTGGCCTGGGCTGTGCGCCGCATAAGGCGCCTTGCCAACGAACGATCGCGCCCGGACTAAAACAGACTGTCCGGGTGCAACAGGGATGATTTGGGTTCGGGGGCGTGGCAGATATAGCGCGTCAGATGCGAAAATATCGCTGCATCAGGCGCGGCATCACCGCGTTGAACTTCAGCGGCGCATCGGTGGCTGACAGGCAGATGCAGTCTTCGCCATCTTCCGCCACTGGCTGATGCTCCAGCTCTTCATCGGCAATCTCCAGATCACCGCGGGCGAAGCGATCCACTTCGTCAGCGTAAGCGCCCTGTAGGACAAGCGTCAGTTCCATACCGTTGTGGCCATGGTCGGGTACAGCCTGCCCGCCCGGAATAAACAGGAGCCGCGCCGTTGCATCGCCTTCTACGGGCAAGATCGCTTGCTTGACCCCGCCACCAAGCGCCTTCCACTTTACGTGCGATACATCACCGCCCACATAGGTCCGCAAAGGCTCTGGCAGTAGGCCGGGCTCAGCCGCTTTCGCGCGTGCCTCAGGGCGTCCGCGTTTGATACGCGCCAAAGTATCGGTCAGGGCCGCAGACCCCATTTCGATCGGCGCGCAGCGATCCAGCACGCAACCGCCAATGGCTTCGCCGGCGGCCACCATTGCGCGGCTTTCGTCGCACAGTGAAAGGTGGGTGGCGATCACCAAATTGAATGCTTCCGGCAGAGTCCCTGCCGCATAGGCCAACATCAGCTTTTCGTTCAAAACGTGGCTTACCGTCATCGTAACTAACCTTGTCGCATAGCTGTCCGAAGGCGTTCCAACGCCAACCGGATCCGGCTCTTAATGGTCCCTAGGGGTAGACCTGTCTCCTCCGCCAGCTCAGCATGGCTCAAGTCTCCGAAAAATGCACGCTCGATTATCGTGCGCTGCGTTTCTGGGAGCAAAGATATCGCTTGGCTAAGCTGATCGCTTTGTTGGCGAAGCGCCAGAACGTCTGCCTGATCGGGTTCCGGTTCGGGACCCCAACCCAAATCCTCGGGCTCGGGGCGTGACGCCTTTCGGAAGGCGTCAATGCGCTTGTTGCGGGCGATGGTAAAGATCCAAGTTGCCGCCGACGCCCGGGTCGGGTCGTAGAGATGCGATTTGTGCCAAAGCGTAACCATCACGTCCTGTGCGCATTCCTCTGCCATAGACGCATTCGCCCCCGCATTGATCAGGAACCCTTTCACGCGGGGCGCGAAATGGTCAAAAAGCTCTGCGAACGCGGCCTCATCCCGGGCGTCACGCACACGCAAGATGTGTGCTTCCCAGTTCGGTGCGTGGGACAGGGTTTCAACCGCCCCATCCAATTCCGACACCTCAGCCACGACGCAGTCCTTTCCCGGGCCATTCGACCCCAACTTCCCGATTTTCGAGAGCGAAGATGCATCCAACATGCAGCCATTACGGTCTGGCGCGGAGGTTGGATCAGCTTGCACGGTTATTTTCACTTATCGAGGCGCAAAAGGACACTGCGTTTATCTAAGTTGACAGTGATCCGCCCGGGCATGCGGTGCGTAACGACCCTACCAAGACCACGACCAGGAAGAACCGAATGCCCTTTGAATACGCGCCTAGCGCACCACAACGTATCGCAGTAATTGGCGCCGGGGTGTCGGGGATGGGGGCGGCACACCTGCTGTCCAAGGGCCATCAGGTCACACTCTTTAACGATGAAAAACGCCTAGGCGGCCATGCCAGGACGGTTATTGCTGGGAGGCGCGCCGATCAACCGGTCGATACCGGCTTTATCGTTTTCAACTACGCCAATTATCCACGCCTTACCGCGCTTTTTGATGAACTTGGCGTACCCGTCACCAAAAGCGAGATGAGCTTTGGCGTCTCCGCCGCCGGGGGACGCGTGGAATACGCGCTCTCGACGCTCGACAGTCTTTTCGCCCAACGCAGAAACATCGTTAACCCGAATTTTCTCCGGATGCTTGTGGATATCATGCGTTGGAACGCCAAGGCCGTGGATATGGCTGACGATCCATCGATGACCCTCGACGACCTCATGCGGCGTCTCAAACTAGGCCAGTGGTTTCAACGATATTACCTATTGCCATTTTCGGGGGCGATCTGGTCCACCCCTCTCAGTCAGATGCTGTCTTTCCCCGCCCAAGCGCTGACGAGATTTTTTCAAAACCACCACCTGCTGAACATCTACGGCCAGCACCAGTGGTACACGGTCGACGGCGGCTCCATTGAATATGTAACCCGGCTAGTCCGAGCCATGCGCGACCAAGGATGCGAAGTACGCGCTGGCGCGCCGGTCGTTGGCGTTCGCCGTGACGCAGACGGGGTCGAAGTGCGGGCCAAAGGCGGCACCTGGGAACGCTTCGACCGCGTCGTCTTTGGCTGCCACAGCGACGACGCCCTGCGCATGCTCGAAGATCCCAGCCCCGACGAAGCCGCTCTTCTGGGCGCGATCCGCTACCAGCCCAATCGGGCGGTGTTGCACTGCGACCCGGCGGTCATGCCCCAGCGTAAATCCTGCTGGGGATCGTGGACCTACGCCACCGCCGAAGAACGGCCTATGGACCCGGTGGGCATCACCTATTGGATGAATT
>JBCCMR010000065.1:0-11759 GCA_039026255.1 Pseudomonadota bacterium | reverse complement strand
CGCTTGTGGCAACCGACCACGCCAGCCAGGAGGCGTTCGATCGTATTGTCGGCACCCTCGAAAGCGACCTACCGGAGCTTTTTTCGCTGCAAGCAGTCCTGCCGCCAAAGATACTGAAAGACGGTCAAACCGCCACCTTGGATGTACCGGAATTTGTTGCCACCCGCAGCCCCGAAGGCATCGTGCAGTTGCGGGGCCGCGTGCCAACAGAGCTTGCCAAGGTGTCAATTGGCGCCTTCGCGGGTGCGCTATTTGGCGGTGAAACAGTCTATAATCAAACCCGCATTGACGGCGAACTGCCAGATGGATGGCCGGGCCTGGTGCTTGCGGGATTAGAAGGCTTGGCCGAACTGAACCGCGGCGCTGTTTTGGTTCAGCCAGACAAAGTCGAAGTGCGCGGTGTCGGGGCCGACCCGGAGGTAACATCCGTGGTCAGCCGCATCCTCGCCGTGCGGCTGGGCGACGCGAGCACATTTGAGATCGACGTGCGCCATGACCCAAGCCTCGTGCGACCCTCAGAGCCTGATGAAACCGGCCTAGAGCCCGAGCAATGCCAAATGCAAATTAAGGCTGTTTTAACGGAACGGCAGATACAGTTTGATCCAGGCGAGTCCACGATTGAAGCGGGCAGCCAGGGCGTGCTTGACGCAATCGCGCAGATTTTGCGCGACTGCCCGGATACGGAGTTTGAAATCGGCGGCCACACCGACAGTCAAGGTTCAGAGGATATGAACCGCAATCTTAGCCAAAACCGCGCTGATGCGGTGCTCAGCGGGCTATTGGCGCGCCGGGTGCTGATATCGACGCTGACCGCGCGCGGCTACGGAGAGGTGTCGCCAATTGCCGACAATGCCACCGAAGAAGGTCGCGCGCTAAACCGGCGTATTGAGTTCCGCCTTATCGAAAAAAGCGCCGCGGACGAAAGCGATAGCGAAACGACCGCCCAGGTTGCCCAGGAGGATGCCGATGGACAGGACTGAACTGGTAATCGTAATCGCCCTTGCGTTTTTCCTTACTTTTTTGGCCGGATGGGTGCTGCGCTGGGCTTACGGGCGCTTGAATGCGGTCAATTCAGTGAATGTGACAGAAATAGACGACCTCGCCAATCGTCTGCACGAGGCAGAGGAAGCCCGCGATCAAGCGATGACGTATATTCAGCAGCGAGAGTGGGAGCTGACAAACCAACTGACCCAGACTGAAGCAGAACTAAAAGCCGCGATGGAGGGCTTGGGCAATGCCCGTCGCGAAGTGGGTGAACTGCAGGCCCAGTTGGACACATTGGTGGCGCAGACCGGCAAGCCCGCCGCCTAAAATCACCCGTGGGTCGGCGCCAGATCCGGCGCCTTGCGCCCGCCCTATGCTTAGACATCTTAAGTGCAAAAAAGCCGGTCATGCGTTAGCTGTATCCGCCCGGCGAACCAATCAGACGGATTTGCGATCCCCTAAACCGCCGGTCAAATGAACTGGTTTCTCCAAAACCCTAAGCGGTTTCGGGTTTCACGGAAGCGTAGCTGGCGTTGTCGAAGTAGTTTGCGCACTCTTCGGGTGTGAAGCGATCAAGGATAGTGCCGACGGCCTTCCAGAGTGGGTCGCGTGTGCGCGCTGCGGCGCTTCGCATCCAGTGCTTGAGCTTCAAGAGAGCTTGCGCGATAGGGTTCAGATCGGGACTGTATGGCGTCAGGAACAGCAAGTGTGCTCCCGCGCCTCGGATGGCCTGACGGACGGCCTGGCTTCTTGCGGCTGCCGAGGTTGTCCATCACCACGACGTCACCAGGCGCGAGCGTCGGAACCAGGACGCGCTCTAGACAGGTGCGGAAGATGTCGCCGTTGACCGGGCCATCGAAGACCCAAGGCGCGTCGATCCTGTCGTGGCGAAGGGCAGCGATGAAGGTCGATGCGTTCCAATGACCGAACGGGGCCGCGCCCGGCAGACGCTCGCCTCTCGGCGACCAGCCTCGGAGCGGTGCCATCTTCGTCTTTACCCAAGTCTCATCGATGAAGACCAGCCGCGTTGGATCGATCTTGCCCTGATGCGGTTGCCACCGCTCGCGGCGGCGCTTTACGTCTGGACGCTCGCGTTTGTCGGCGCCCAACGTCTTTTTTTGAAACTGAACCCGCAGCCGCGCAGGAACCGCCACACCGTGTCATGGGTGACGATCACACCGCGCTCTGCCAGCAGGTCCTAAAGGACGGCGAGGGTCACATGGGGGCCGGTGCGAACCTGCTCCAAGCGCCAGTCCCGGTGTGGCTCGAGAATGAGGCGACGATACCCGCCCATCTTTGCCGGGCTCACCGAACCGATCAGTCATGCCCGGTTCGTCCACTTCACCACGCTCGAGGGCGCCACCCCGAACCGTGCGGCTAAAGCCCGACAACTTTCCCCAGACTGCATAGCCGCAACGACACGTTCTCTGAGGTCATTCGAATAGGCTTTCGTCATCCATCATGGCCTCCCTCACCCGTATGGTTTCTGAACCACATCCAACCGCGATTGGGACTCCCATCGCGATTCAGAGAAGTCATGAAACGCTCCAGAGGCTAATGTGCATTAGACACCTTGCCCAGTATCACTTGCGCCACCGTCGTTGGTTTCACACCTCACCCCGATCGTCTTCTCTGCAAAAATACTCAAATCGCCTAAATGTCCGCAGATGTGACGCCGGCCTTTCTGACGCGGACCCGTCAACCCGCCATGCGTTCCGCCTGGGCGAGGTCTACGGACACCAATTGGCTAACACCCAGTTCGGCCATGGTCACCCCAAAGAGCCGGTCCATACGCGCCATCGTGATCGCATGGTGGGTGATGATCATAAACCGCGTGTCTGTCCGCTTCGTCATCTCATCTAAAAGATCGCAAAACCGCGTCACATTGGCGTCGTCGAGCGGCGCATCCACCTCGTCCAGCACACAGATGGGCGAAGGGTTTGCTAGGAAAACCGCGAAGATTAGGCTCAACGCTGTTAGGGTCTGCTCCCCCCCGGAGAGAAGGCTCAGCGTGCTTAGCTTTTTGCCGGGCGGTTGGCACATGATTTCGAGCCCGGCTTCCAAGGGGTCATCGCTTTCTACAAGCACAAGCTCCGCGTCACCGCCCCCGAAGAGGTGTTTGAACAGCATGCCAAAATTTGCGTTTACGGTGTTAAAAGCGACCAGAAGCCTATCGCGGCCCTCTTTGTTAAGCCCGGCTATTCCTGTGCGCAGTTTCGCAATCGCCGCTTCCAAGTCTGTCTTTTCGGTGGCAAGCGCCTCGCGCTCTTCGGCGACCTCGCGGGCATCCTCTTCGGCGCGCAGGTTAACCGCGCCTAGGGCATCCCGCTGACGCCGTAGGCGCAAGACATCATCCTCGATCACCTGGGCCGGGGGCATTGTGTCCGGGTCGGCGTTCAGCCTGGTCAAAAGCACCTCGGGCGTGCTGTCCATTTCTTCGGCAATGCGTGCGGCGGCTGCCTCGGTCTGGGCGGCGGCTGCCTCGGCCAGGGCTTCGGCCCGGGCTCGGGCTTCGCGTGCGTCCGCGGCGACCCGCTCGGCGGCCCGTTCGCCTTCCACTCCCTGGCGCAGATTGGTTTCCGCTACCGCCAACGCATCGCTCGCCGATGCGACACGCGCCTGGGCGTTTCCCACCTCGCCCGTCAGGGCCGCGCGCTTTTCTGCAATTTCGCCCGGGGCTGCGGCAGCGGTTTCCAGATCCGCTTGGGATGCGGTGCGTCGTGCGCCCAGGTCTGCGATGCGTTCCTCAGCGGTCCCCCGTCGCAGGCGCCACCCGCTGATTTCTTTGGTAATTTCCTGGCGCCTCCGGGTGCGAGCGCTCGCTTCGCGTCGCGCTTCATCTAGGATAGAACGCTTTGTCAGCATCGTGACTCGCGCGGCCTCCACCGCGATCTTTAGCGTTTCGATCCTGGCGCGCGCGGCGTCTAGATTGCCTAGGTCGCGGACGCCGGCTTCGGCCTCTTCCTGGGCCGTGCGGGCGGCATGCAGGTCTTCGCGCAACCCCGCTGCGGAGAGCCTTTGCGTTTCGACGCGCCCGGCTAGCATGTGTTGGTCCGCCTCAGCCCGCCCGCGCGCGCGGCTTTTCTCGCTGGCGGCCTGGTCGGCCGCCTGGCGGGCCGCCCGCGCGGCGCGGTCGCGGGTCTGCGCTGCGTCGAGCGCGGCGCGCGTTGCCGCATAGGTTTCTTTTGCGCTGGCCGCGCGGACCTCGGCCTCGCCTAGCGTGGACCGCAGATCGTCGAGACGGTTTTCCTGAGCCAGCCTCAGGGTGGCCGAAGACGGGGCGTCTTCTGCCCCGGCCCGATACCCGTCCCATCGCCAGAGGTCACCCTCAACACTTACTAGCCGCTGCCCGGGCTGCAGGGCCGCCTGGAGAGCCGACCCGGTCGCCCGGTCCACCACGCCCACAAAAGCCAATCGTCTATCGAGAGCCGCGGGCGCGCGCACCTGCGTGGCAAGCGGTTGGGCCCCGGCAGGCAGGGCCGGCGCTGCGTCATACCCGTCCAGAACTGCCCAGCCAGACGCGCCATCACCGGCGAGAACCGGCGCTTTCAGGTCATCAGAAAGCGCGGCACCAAGCGCAGCTTCATACCCCTTTGCCGCGCGCACCGCGTCCAGAAGCTGGCCACCTTCGGCCCTGTCCCGGGCAATCACCCGTTCAACCGCCGCGGTTTCTGCGCGCAGGGCACTGGCCTCGCCGTCAGCTTCGCCAAGGGTGGCGCGGGCTTCGCTTTCGCTGCTTTGGGCTTTGGCGCGGGCGCTGTCTGCTTCTGCCAATTCCGCCTCCGCCTGTTCGGCAGCGCTTGCGGCATCCTTTGCGGCGCGGTCCGCCTCGGTCAGGCGGATACCTGCGGCTTTCAGGTCAAGTTCGGCCTTGGTCACGGCCTCTTGGGCGACCGCAGCGGCGCGATCCCGGGTCACGGCCAAATCCGTCGCCTCTTTCAGGCGGCGGTGGGCGGAACTGTGGCGCGCTGCCAGGCGGGCAGCGTCTTCGTTTTGGCGATCAAGATCGGCCTCTTTGGCTTGCATGACGCGGGCGGCCTCTTGAGCTTTGGTCTCAGAGGCAGCGATTTGGTCATCCTGCCCTTCAGAAGCTTTGACGATCTGCACGAGTTCCCAGTCGAGCCGGTTTATCGTTTCGCCGGCGTCTTTGGCGAGCGCCTCCTCCCGGGTCATGTCCTGGGCCAGCTGTGCGATACGCCGGGTCAGGGTTTCCACCGTTTCACGCGCGGCGCTTTCTCGGTCTGCGAGCGTGTCCCGCTCCACCATGAGCCGTTGCAACACCGCTTGGGCGATGGCCTCTTCTTCGCGTCGGGGCGGTACCTTTTCCTCTAGCTCGCGGCGCAGGCTAGCGGCTTGGCTGGCGCCGGTCTGACCTTGGGCCGCAAGTCGCACCGCCTCAGACAGGGCCCCGGTCGCCCGTACGCGGGCCTGGTCCGCTTCGCGCCAGCGCCGGTAAAGCACGAGTCCTTCGGCCCGGCGAAGGTCCTCTAGGATGGACCTGTATCGCGCCGCCTGCTTGGCCTGGCGCGCAAGCGTGGCAAGCTGCCCTTCAAGTTGTTCAATGACGTCTTCGACGCGGGTTAGGTTGGTTTCAGCCCCGGAGAGTTTCAGTTCCGCCTCATGGCGCCTTTGGTAAAGACCGGATATCCCCGCCGCCTCTTCCAAGACGCGGCGGCGGGCCTTCGGCTTAGCGTTGATCAGTTCGGCGATCTGGCCCTGGCGCACCAAAGCCGGTGAGTGGGCGCCCGTAGAGGCATCAGCGAAAAGCATCTGCACGTCGCGCGCCCGGGTGTCCTTGCCGTTGGTCTTGTAGGCGGAACCCGCGTCGCGGGTGATGCGGCGCACGACATCGAGCGCGTCGGCGCTGTTGAAGGTTGGCGGGGCGCGGCGGTCGCGGTTGTCGAGTGTCAGCGCCACCTCGGCGAAGTTGCGCGCCGGGCGCGTGGCAGCGCCTGCAAAGATGACATCTTCCATCCCGCCGCCGCGCATGGCCGTGGGGCGGTTTTCGCCCATGACCCAGCGCAGCGCTTCCAAGAGGTTCGACTTGCCGCATCCGTTCGGCCCGACCACCCCGGTCAACCCGTCAGCAATGATCAGCTCCGTCGGGTCGACAAAGCTTTTGAAACCCACCAATCTGAGCTTGGAAAACTGCAAAGGAGCCCTCGGTTCAATAGCGGCGCGACTCCTAATAGAGTTCCGCGCGTCCCGTCCCCTGTCAAATGAAATCGCTGTATATAGTCGGACGGGCGAAGTTATCCACAACATATTGCACCTTCTCGTGCCCACCGGCGTCAATCAAACGGTGCGCTACCGCGCGTTTCCTTTTGGCTGGACGCGGCGCATCGCAAGGCAAAGCCCGCGAGTCTGGGGCGCAGTGATTATTTTTCTATTGGAACACGATGGCGCTTGCCAAGTCTTGGGTATCTGCGCCACAAAGATAGCCGCAAGGTTGCCCCCCAGGACTGTCTGAGGGGAAAATGGGAATGGGGTAGGGTGCCGTTAGACGTCCGCCGAAGCCTCAGCCGCCCCCGCGACTGTAAGCGGCGAGCAACGCCCCAAACTGCCACTGGCCCCAGGGCCGGGAAGGCGGGGCAGAGCATCGACCCGCAAGCCAGGAAACCTGCCTTTGCACTGGACCCACTCTGCTGTCGGGACGGACAGCGCAAGGAGACAAGAACGATGCAAAAGAAGACCGCCAGAGCCGCCGTCATCGCCGAAACTCGCGCTAAGGAGCGGGTCGTGGCCTTATCTGCTATGGCTTTTATCGCCGCAGGCACCGGGTTGTTTTTGGCCCTGGCCCTAGGCTGACGCGCGCGCGATCCGTTCCGCATTTGCGCGTTACGGGATGCCCGCCCGCGCCCGCCTAACGTTCCAGGCTCCAAGACCTGGGCGGACACCGCCCTGCCACCCAGCTACCCGTTCCGGAGAGCCCCGTGATTAGGTCCCAAACATCGCGTTTGACCGCGTTGCAAGAACGGCTGCACACACCGGTTACTGCCGCGTCTGTTTGCCTGCGCCACCCCGATGGGGTCGCGCGATGAAGCCGCTACTGCTTTTGCTTGCGGGGCTCGTTTTTGGGGTGGGGATTGGGTTTGTCACTGCCGCGGGGCTTGGCATGACGCTCAGACCGGGGCCTGGCGCCCATGACCACGCAGATCCGGCCCAGCATCCGGGCATGGATGCCTCGGCCCACGCGGCGCACATGGCCGCCTCTGGCGGCGACCACGGCGCCCATGACCACACCCCGCTTGATTTGCCTGCGGGCCCGGGGGCGCCGCGCCTCGATGCGCATCTGATGAAAGACGCAAACGCCGGGTTCAACCTTCACGTTTTGACCCACAACTTCGCGTTCGCTCCGACTGCCGTGAACGGCGCGAACGTTCCCGGGCAGGGTCATGCCCACGTCTACGTAAACGGAAAAAAGGTAAGCCGGCTTTACAGTCCGTGGCTCCATATTGAGGCGTTGCCTCCCGGGGCCACTGTGACGGTGGAGCTTAACGCCAACGATCACTCTCCGATCAGCGTAGGCGGGACACCCCTGCGCGTCGAACTCAGGGCGCCGGAATAGCCCCGCGCATTAAGAAAGGCCAAAAAATGCCCGCAAAAATACCCGCTACAGTTGTCACTGGCTTTTTGGGCGCCGGCAAAACCACGCTGATCCGCCATATGCTCCAGAATGCGGGCGGCCGCCGTATCGCGCTGATCATAAATGAATTTGGCGATCTTGGCGTTGACGGTGACATCCTAAAAGGCTGCGGCGATGAAACCTGCAACGAAGACGATATCATGGAGCTGTCGAACGGCTGCATCTGCTGCACCGTGGCCGACGATTTCATTCCGACGATGGAGAAGCTTCTGGCCCGCGACGCCTTGCCTGACCATATCGTTATTGAAACCTCGGGTTTGGCGCTGCCGCAACCGCTGGTGCGCGCTTTTGGCTGGCCAGACATCCGCACCCGGGTCACCGTGGACGGTGTGGTGACAGTTGTCGACGGCAAAGCCGTGTCCGAGGGGCGTTTTGCCTCGGACGCGTCGGCCGTGGACCTGCAGCGCCAGGCCGATAGCAACCTGGACCACCAAACCCCGCTGGCAGAGCTTTTCGACGATCAAATCGCCTGCGCCGACATGATTGTAGTCAATAAGGCGGACCTGATGGACGAAACTGCAGCGCAGCATCTGGTGGCCCAGCTAAAAGGTGACAGCCGCGCAGGTGTTCAGGTGGTGCGCGCGTCGATGGGGGCTCTCCCGGCGGAGGTGCTTTTGGGGCAAAACGTCGGGGCCGAGGATGATTTGGAGGCCCGCCACGAGGTGCATCACCATCACCACGATGACCATCATGGCGATGATCATGACCATGACCATGATCACGACGACCATGGCCGCCGTGAAGGGTACCAAGCTGATCATCACCACCATCATGACCATGATCACGACGCATTCGAAAGCTTCGTCGTTCCCCTGGGTGAGGTGGTAGACGCGCCCGCTTTCGCGGAGCGTGTGGCAGCTGTGATCCGTGACCACGACATTTTGCGGCTTAAAGGGTTTGCGGCAGTCAAAGGCAAGCCCATGCGCCTAACGCTTCAGGCTGTGGGGCCCCGGGTGGACACCTATTTCGACCGGCCCTTCGACGCCGCCGAGTCGCGGCAGACGCGGCTTGTGGTGATCGGTCAAGCGGGGCTCGACCAGGGGGCGATTTCCCAAGCGCTTGAGGCAGCGACAACGCCCGTAGTGGCGCCGTTGACTCCCGCCCAGTAGCCGCCTCGCTCGCGGTTCGACGTGATCCGATGACGCCTTGCACCCCCCTGGATATCGCGGTGGAAAGTCCCCTATCGGCGGACGCCGCGCGGCTGATCGCGGCATCGGACGCCGTCCTTTTGGCGCACTATCCGCCGGAGGACTGTTTTTCGCTCGATGTTGGGGAACTGGACAAACCCGACATTGCCTTTTTTGTTGCGCGCTGCGGGCCAGAAGCGGTTGGCTGCGTGGCGCTTGTGGACTGCGGACACTACGGCGAGATTAAACGGCTTTTTGTAGACCCAATGGCCCGCGGTAGAGGCGCAGCCCGGGCGCTCATGGCCGCGCTTGAAACCCACGCGCGGGCGGCGGACCTGGCGTGCGTACGGCTCGAAACTGGGGACCGCTTAGAAGCGGCGGTCGCGCTCTACAAACGGTTGGGCTACAGCATACGCGAGGCCTTCGGCGACTACGAAAATATCCCAGCGTCGCTCTTCATGGAAAAACACCTCTGATGCATTTGTTGAACGCGGAACCGGGTCAGATCGATGATGCCGAACCTGTGGACATGGCTCAGTCTCCGGCGGATGTTGTTTTCCTAAGTGCTGCTGACACGGAATTGGCTGCCCTGGCCCAGGCGCGAGCAGAGATGGGAGAGCCCCCCAGCTTGCGACTTGGTAACCTAGCATACCTGCGCCACCCTATGTCTGTAGATCTGCATCTGGACAAATGCGCCACCGGATCGCGTCTTGTGATCGTACGTGCCTTGGGCGGCGTGGGCTATTGGCAGTATGGGATTGAACAATACGCCATTCGCTTGGGTGAAGCGGCCGTTCCCTTTGTAGCGCTACCGGGCGACGACAAACCCGACGAAGAGCTTTTTCGTCTTTCGACCGTGTCCCGGAAAGACTGGGAAAATCTGCTGGCCTATTTTGTTGAAGGTGGGCCAGAGAACGCTCGCAACCTTCTGGCCTATGCTCGCGATATGGTTGCCGAAGACGCGCGCGCCGCGCCTGGAGCTAAGCCGCTTTTGCGGGCTGGGCTCTACTGGCCTGGGTCAGATCGCCCGACACTAGATACCCTACGTGCGGCTTGGGCTGCACCCGGTGCCGGGGAAACAGACCACCGGCCTGTTGTGCCCGTGGTATTTTACCGGGCGCTTTTGGAAGGCGCTGGGCTTAACCCGATCAACCAGCTAACCGAGGCGCTTTTGAAGGCGGGGTTGGCGCCGATGCCGGTCTTTGTGGCCTCACTCAAGGACCCGCTTTCAGCAGCAACCCTAGGCGAACTTTTTTCTGCGGCGCCTCCGGCAGTGATCATCAATTGCACCAGCTTTGCCACCGGCACAGCAGCAGATCCTGGCGTGGGTAGTGTAATCGAAGGGCCGGGAAACCCGCTGACCGGACCCGCCGCCGAAGGTGCGCCGGTGTTTCAAGCGATTCTGTCTGGCGGTGATGAAACCGCCTGGCGAAACGGCACAAACGGGCTTTCAGCCCGGGACATCGCCATGAACGTGGCCCTACCCGAGGTTGACGGCCGCGTTTTGGCCCGGGCGATCAGTTTTAAGGGCCAGGCGTTTTATGATGAGGCGACCCAGGCCGCCATCGCTACCTACCGCGCCCAGAACGACCGGATTGAGTTCACGGTTGGGCTGGTGGCCGCTTGGGTGCGATTGCGCGCCACTGTGAGCCGCGACCGGCGGGTGGCCTTTGTGTTGGCGAACTACCCCAACAAAGACGGGCGGTTGGCCAATGGGGTCGGGCTCGATACGCCGCAGGCGACCGTGGATATGCTAAGCGCGCTTGCAGAGGAAGGCTATCAAGTCACGGACCCCCCCGCCACGTCCCAAGCTTTGATGGCGCAAATGATGGACGGGCCTACGAACTGGCTGACGGACCGCGTGGCCCGTGCGGGTGGCGAACGGCTAAGTCTGGATGACTATCGCATCTTTTACCAGGACCTACCTTTTGAGGTGCGCCTGCAGATTGAAGATCGCTGGGGTCAGCCCGAAGCCGACCCGTTTTTGGGCGAGGATGGCTTTGCCTTGGCTATCCATCGCTTCGGCCACGCGGTGGTCGCGCTACAACCGGCGCGCGGGTACAACGTTGATCCCAAGGACACCTACCATGCCCCGGACTTGGTACCGCCCCACAATTATTTGGCGTTCTACGCCTGGCTGCGCCAGAGCTTTGGCGCCCATGCGGTGGTGCACATGGGCAAACACGGCAATCTGGAATGGCTGCCCGGCAAGGCTGTGGCGCTGTCGGGCAGTTGCTGGCCCGAAGTGGCGCTGGGCCCGGTGCCGCACATCTATCCCTTTATCGTCAACGATCCGGGTGAAGGCACCCAGGCGAAGCGGCGGGCCAGCGCGGTTATTGTTGATCACCTGACACCGCCCTTAACGCGCGCCGAAACCTACGGGCCGCTGCGCGATCTCGAAGCACTGGTGGACGAATACTATGACGCCGCAGGGGTGGATCCGCGGCGGCTGGACCACCTGCGGCGCGAGATCCTGGCGCTCAGCACCGCCACGGGCATCGATGCTGACGCCGGTATGGAAGGCCGCGACGAGGCTGGCGATCTGGCCAAGCTCGACGCCTATCTCTGCGACCTGAAAGAGGCGCAAATTCGCGATGGTCTTCATGTCTTTGGCAGCGCGCCCGAAGGGCGGTTAGAACGGGACCTGATCCAGGCGCTGGTGCGCGTGCCGCGCCATGGCGGGTCGGGCGGGAACGCATCCCTTCAGCGGGCGATTGCGGCGGACCTGGGGCTCGATTTCGACCCGCTCGACTGCGACATGGCGGCACCCTGGGACGGGCCCCGCCCGGCGGTATTGGCAGTGCTTGATCCAGGGCGCTGGCGCAGCACTGGCGATACGGTGGAGCGGGTTGAGATCCTGGCGGCCCAGTTGCTGGACGGTGACACGCCCGCCGATGCCCCTGCCATGCCCGCCACGGCTGAGGTGTTGGTGGGGGTGAAGAACCATATCCGCCCCACCCTGCGCGCCTGCGGCCCAGGCGAGCGGTCGGGGGGGGGGGGGG
>JBCCMR010000064.1:0-11795 GCA_039026255.1 Pseudomonadota bacterium | reverse complement strand
GTCGTCCACTGTTACCGCATTTACACGGTCGTTGCGCGTGTTGACATAGGTGATCGGGAACCCGTCCATCTGCATCCCTTGCAGAACCCGCGCTATTTGACCGTTACCGTCAAAACGCAGGGCGTATGCACCCGTCAGGTTTTTCTGAATGCGTTCAAGTTCTTCCTCGGTCACACCTTCATCAGCCATGCGCTGCCACTCCGATTTCACCAGGTCGATCGCCTCGGCAATGGTGCCATTGGCGCTTGCTACCGCGCCGCCGAGAAAGCTCGAATGGCTGCGGAATGCCAGGTAAGAGTAGATGCCGTAGGTCAACCCGCGCTTTTCACGGACTTCAAAAGTTAAACGACTGCCGAAGCCGCTTCCCCCGAGGATCTGGTTCATCACGAAGGCTGGGATAAAATCCGGATCGTCTAAAGCCATGCCAGGCTGACCCCAAACCGCCACCGACTGGGGCGTCGGAAGGTCGATCACCTCGATTCCACCAGACGCCCCGAAGGCCACCGTTTCAGGCAACTCGGCGCCATCCTCGGGCAAACCGTCTAAAAGCTTGTCGATCAGCGCACCCAGCTCATCGCCCGTAATATCGCCAACAGCGCTGACGACTACGTGTTCGCGGGCAATCACACGCCGATGGGCAGCGAACAGATCATTGCGGGTCAGAGCGGTCACGGTCTCTATAGTTCCATCTGTGGGGCGACCGTAGGGGTGTGTGCCGTAGGCAATCTCGGACAGGCGGCGACTGGCTATCGCCCGAGGATTTTGAGTGTCCGCCTCAATCCCGGCAAGCACCTGCCCCCGCACCCGTTCTAATGCCTCGGTGTCAAAGGACGGCTCCACAAGGGCGCGCCGCAAAAGGTCCATCGATGCATCACGGTTTGCAGTGAGAACCTGGGCGTTCACTGAAACAGAATCACGGCCGGCGTCGAACGTCAGTCGCGCAGCGAGGCTTTCCGCTGCCTCGCGAAAGCCCCGCGCGTCCAAATCGCCTGTGCCCTCTTCCAAAAGACCCGCCATTAGGCTGGTCACACCAAGCTTTTCCACAGGGTCAAGGGATGTGCCCCCCCGAAAGCTGATCGAGAGCGCCAGAAACGGGATAGAAGGCTCATTCACCAGCCAGGCCTTAACCCCGCCAGGGCTTGTGACTTCTTCGATCTTGATTTGCGCCTGCACCGGCGCAGCGACCATCAGCATACATGCGAAAAGCGCGCGGATCATTGGGTCGCCTCCTCTACCACCATCCAACCGGTGACGGATCTGTTGATATCAAAAACACTGCGGGCGGCAGCAACCACATCTTCTACCGTCACCTCTTGCAACACCTGCGGCCAGGCTTTTACGTCAGCCACGGTTAACCCAGCGGTCACCGCGCGCCCGTAGCGGCGGGCAATCCCCGACTGATCGTCGAGCGCATATATCTCTTGCGCGGCAATCTGGGTTTTTAGGCGGTCAAGCTTTGCCTCATCGAACCCGTTCTCAATTAAGTCGCGGATTGTGGCGTCGATAGCCGCTTCCAGTTCTTCCAGGCTCACCCCCGGCCGCGGCTGGGCGTAAAGCCCAAACGTGTCCGGATCAAAGGACATGCTGTCGTACCAGGCCTGGGTAAAAACCGCGACCTGCTCTTCCAGTTGCAGCTTTTCGCCCAAGACCGAGGTCACCCCTGTCCCGCCCATAAGATAGGCCAACATAGCCACGGCCGCCGCCTCTTTCTGGTTACCGCTTTCGCGTTTGGGTGCGATGTAGGTGCGCACGAGATAGGGCTGCCTTTCCCGAGGGTCACTGTAGCTCAGCCGTCGGGCGGAAATCTGCGGCGGCTCCACGGCCCGGACCCTTTCAACGATGGCGGGGTTGCTGGGGATCGGGCCATAATGTTCTTCCGCCAGCGCGCGCACCTCGTTCGGGGTTACATCGCCAGCAACAATCAGCGTGGCGTTGTTGGGCGCGTAGTGCGCTTTGTAGAACGCCAGAAGGTCAGCAATTGTCATCGCTTCGATTTCATGGCGCCAACCTACTACCGGGCGCGCATACGGGTGGTTAAGGAACTGCGCAGCGCGGCGCTGCTCGGAAAAAAGCGCACCCGGGTCGCTGTCGGTGCGGCTTTTGCGCTCTTCCAAAACGACGGCGCGTTCTGTCTCGACCTCGCGCGGGTCAAGGCGCAGGTTCACCATGCGATCAGCCTCAAGGCTCATCATCAGGGATAGGCGATCTCGGGCCACGCGCTGGAAATAGCCGGTATAGTCGTAAGACGTGAATGCGTTGTCCACACCGCCATTCTCTTTAACGGTCTGGCTGAACTCCCCCACGGCCAGTTTCTCCGTACCTTTGAACATCAGGTGTTCTAGGAAGTGAGCGATGCCCGAAAGGCCGGGCGGCTCATCGGCGGCACCGACATTATACCACACCATGTGAGTGACAATCGGCGCACGATTGTCTTCGATCACGATCGCTTGCATGCCGTTGTCCAGCGTGAAAGAGCTTACACGACCAGTTTCGGCCCAGGCGATAGCCGGGAGAAGCATCGCTGCGAGAAATAGTCGGATCATTGGGGCCTCCGCACATAATTTACCTATGGCAAGTAACCCGCGCCCTGCGGGTTTCAACGGCGTTGGCAGGTTCGTGATGGCGCAGAACTTAGGTCGGCAACGACGCCGCCGCCCGAAAGCTCCTAAATCCTGGGTCGGATGTTACTCGCTGCGCGGCGACACACTAGGTGTCTTCACCCCCCGAGCCCGCAGGCGCGCGGCCTCCTTGCGGGCTTCCAAGGTCTGGTTATCGTAGGTCCGGAAATAGGTGTCCGTGCCAAAGAGCCGTTCAAAGAAGCGGGGGCCATTGCGGCGGCGTACTTCGGCGTCCTCTTCGGCCAAAACCTCGCGGATGTTGCCACCGGATCCGTTGCGCGACGTGGCAGCGATCAACGCCCCTTCACCGGGCCCAACTCGGGTGCTGTCCAACCGGTCCGGCTGACCGCCAAGGGCTGCGACGGTGTCATGCTCTGGCAGGGGGTCAACGCGGTTGCGCGCGCCAAGCTCCGGCTCGGGTAGTTCCGTGTAGTTCGGCGGCGCCTGAAGCGGGCGCGTAGGCAAAATCGCAAATTCGTCCGGGCCGTCGTTTTCGATGGCCGCGCGGTCATTCACCAGCCGCCCCAAACCCGACTGGTTGCCGCAGGCACTGAGACCGAAGGCCATAATCAGACCCGCCATCACTGTCCTGGTTTTAACCGCCATGGTGATATCCCCGTTCAAATACCAAACCCGCTATACCCCAGCGCCCGGGCGCCGTCACGCCTTCTTCTTGCGCGGCTTGCCGCCACCCGGCGCCTTCGGCAGCCGTTCGGAAAACAGCACGAGCCCTATGGCGCCCACAAAGATTGCAATGTCAGCCACGTTAAAAGAAAACGGGTTGCGCACACCGCAGCACGACATATTCAGAAAGTCAGCTACTGCCCCGTAGACCAAACGGTCCACCGTGTTGCCCAGCGCCCCACCGACGATGCAACCGATCAGCAGCGCCGCCCACCAGCCGCGGAATTGCCGCCCCCACCAAAGCACACCCACTGACACCACCAGCGCCACAGTGATCAGAACCCACCGCATGGCGTCAATCTCAAGCCCGGACATCAGACCGAAGTTGATGCCTTCATTCCAGGCCATGCGCAGGTTCAAAAACGGCGGCAGCACGTCGATGGCCAGCACCTGTTTTAGGTTCATCACCTCCACGATCCAGAACTTCAGCGCCTGGTCGATAACAAAGATCGAGACGGACACAAAAAGGATACGCGCCATTCCATGGGCCTTTCGCCTGCTTGCCGGGCTGTCTTGGCAAGGCCCAGGCGCGGGGACAAGGGGCAACCGCCCCACGCGACGGCAGATCACAGAATGAAGTCGTCCTCGGTCATCGCCGTGGCCACCCCGTTGAGGCGCAAGAAGAAGTCCGCGCTCCCGTCGCCGTCTTTGTCGACGCGCACGATGGTAAACCCGGACTGGGTTGCAAAGCGCACCTCGGCATCGCCAGTTGCAGAAAACCCAGCGGTGCCCAAGAAAGTCATATCGCGGGCCATGGCGGAAAGATCGATCCGATCTTCACCGCGTATGAAGTCTTGGACCCGTTCGGCGTTTGTTAGGCTGTCGGGGCCGTCGGTGATGCGGGTGTAGACGAAGGTATCTGCGCCGTCGCCACCCTCCATGAAGTCCCGACCCTTACCGCCCATCAACCAGTCGTCGCCGTCACCCCCGCGCAGCTCATCTGCCCCTTGGCCACCGCGGATAATGTCGTCGCCGTCGCCCCCTTCCAGCGTGTCAGCCCCCCCTGAACCGCGGATGATGTCCGCGCCTTCCAAGCCGAAAACCGTGTCATTGCCGGAGCCCCCGTAGAAGGTTTCCCGCTCTGACTCGCCAGAAAGCAGGTCGTCGCCAGACCCGCCGTAGAGCGTGTTCTCCCCCTGCAGGGTAATAATGATGTCGTTGCCGCCGGCGCCGATCAGCACGTTCGACCCGCCGTTGCCGGAGATCAGATTGTCGAGCCGATTGCCTGTGCCGTTGAGGTCCGCGCCCCCTTGCAGGCGAAGATTTTCGGTTGTGGAGTCCAGTTCCGTATCGACCCAAGCGAACACCAGGTCACCGGTGCCCGCCCCCCCGCTGATATCAGCGTTAGCATCGTAGACAAAAAAGGTGTCGTCATCGTCGCCCCCGAAAAGACTGACGGCGCTATCCACGTAGAAGGTGTCGCGGCCGTTTCCCCCCTGTACAATGCCGGTCACCGTGCCCCCGCGCCCGTCAAAGGTATCGTTACCGTCGCCCAGCGACACGGCGCCCTGGATGGTGCCGGTGTTGACCAGCACATCCGTGGAGCCCTTTGTAACCACCGACCCCACCATGGTCCCCGTGTTGCTGATCACCCCCAGGACATCTTCGTCAAAAAAGACCGCCGAGGAGCCCGCCGCCGCGATGATCCCGTCATTGCGCAGCGTCAGCCCCCCGATGCTGCCGGGTTCCACGTAGACACCGATGAACCCGTTGATCGAGCCAGTGTTTGTTAGCTGGGCGCCCGTCGACAAAATGGAGAATCCGCGCCCGCTTCCGGTGGCGGCGACGCTGCCGGAATTGTGAAAGTCCACCGTGGCGCCATCGACTTGGACACCGTTTGTAGCGCCGCTGATCGTGCCGTCATTGTCGACATAGACGCGGTCCGTCAGGCGAACGCTCGACCCCGCCAGCACAAGCCCCGCGTTGTTGTGGCCGATGATGCTGCCGGAGTTGAAGACATGGCTGTCGTTGCTTGGGCCTTCATGTTCGACCCGGACGGCGGCGGTGGCAAACGCCTCCAGCGTGCCATGGTTGGACAGGGTGCCGGTGTGGCCGACCATGCGCACCGCCTCGCCGCCGGCGCTGTAGACAGCGGCGCCCGCTTCCACGGTGACCGTGCTCCGGAGCGCGGCCGTCACGCCTACGTCGAAGTCTATGCCCACGCCGTCAGCGGCCACCAGACCGCGGATGACAAGGTCAATGTCAGTGGTGCCCACAAACCCGCGGAGGTTCGATGACAGCGTCACGTCTGTTTGCAGCACGTAAAGCTGTCCGCCGCCCGCCCCGGACAGGGTTGTCTCTCCGGTGAGGTCGCTGCTGTAGATCGTGACGGTCATGGCCTATCCTTTCGGTGAAACCTCCGGTCAGAGGATGAAGTCGGCGTCGTCGAGCGCAGTTGTCACGCCGTTAAGCCGCAGGAAAAAGTCGGTGGTGCCGTCGCCGTCGCGGTCCACGCGCACCACGGTAAAACCCGCAAGGTTGGCAAAGCGCGCTTCGGCCCCGCCAGCGGCGCTAAAGGCGCCCGCGCCCAGCCAGGCGATGTCGCCATCCACAAAGCCGGAGAGGTCAATCAGGTCCTGGCCTACGGTAAAGTCCTGGATGCGTTCCGCGTTCGACACACTCGCCGGGCTATCGGCAAGGCTGGTGAAAACGAAGGTGTCCACCCCGTCGCCCCCCGTGAGCCGGTCTTTGCCAAAGCCGCCGATCAGGATGTCGTCGCCGGCGCCCCCATCCAGTTCGTCGGCACCCTGGCCCCCGCGCAGCACGTCGTTGCCGTCCCCGCCGCGCAGGGTGTCCGCCCCGGCGGCCCCGCGCAGGTGGTCGCGCCCTTCGCCACCGATCATGTCGTCAGCACCGTTGCCGCCGCGCAGTTCATCATCGCCTTCGTTGCCCGACAAGGTGTCGTCGCCCATCCCACCCTGGAGCAGGTCATCGCCGTTTTGGCCGAAAATCGAATCGTTACCCAAGCTGCCGCGCAGCTTGTTGTCGCCGGCGTTGCCCAGCATCGTGTCGTCCAAAAGCCGCCCCGTGGCATTCAGGTCGTCCGTCCCCTGCAGGACAAGCGACTCCACGTCCGACGCCATCGCGATGTTCACCCAGGAATTGACCAAATCGACCCCGTTGCCCCCCAAGATCTGGGCCCCTTTGGCGTAAACGTGGAAGATGTCGCCTTCGCTGCCGCCGTCGAAGACACCGCTTGTGCCCACATGGAACGTGTCAGTGCCGCCGCCGCCCGAAACCGTACCCACGACCTCGCCATCGCGGCTATCGAAGATGTCGTTGCTGTCGGCAAAAATGGTCGCGCCTTCGATCCGCCCGGTGTTGATCACCGTGGAAAAGCCCGTCGCGCCGGAGTTCGTATTATCAAGCGACATGTTCCCGATGATCAGCCCGCTGTTGTTGAGGGTGAACTCACCCTCGAGGAACGCCATTATCGCGTTGCTTTCCCCCTGGATGGTGCCGGTGTTCACGATCATGCTGTTGTCGTTAAACCCGTTTCGGGTCAGCACACCGATCTCAGTGGCGTAAATTGTCCCGTAGTTGGTGAGGTTGAGCCCGTCTTCCCGCTCTTCGATGCCGTTGCCGCCGAAGGCCGTGATGGTGCCGTTGTTGACAAACTGCGTTGTAAGCGAGGCGCCGCCGCCGCTCACAAAACCCGATCCGTCGCGGGCGGTGATGGTGCCGTTGTTTTCGATATTGCCGCCTGGGCCCAACAGGTTGATCCCGCCGCTTTCACCGTTGATGGTGCCGTTGTTGGTGACCGTCACGCCACGCCCGCTGAAGGATGCCCCAAAGCCGTTGACGCTAGTGATCGACCCCTGGGCGCCTACGGTGACCGTCCCGTCGTTGTTGCCGGTGGAAGAGCTGCCGTTGTCGGTGCCGGAAAAGACGATGCCCGTGTCCTCGGATACAAGATCGCCATTTATGATCGCGCTCAGGCCAAAGGTGTTGGAGCCGGAGTTTAGAATGGCCGAACCGGCATCCACCAGAAGCGTGGCGCCCTGCCCCAGAATTATAAAGTCGCCGTCGGTGCCCAGCGTTTGGTTACCGACGTTGTTTCCCGTCAAAATGGTCGGCATTTCAATTCCCCTTCAAATTCTTAGCACCGGGAGAAATGCGTGCCCCAGTGCCTGATTTATCGCGGCTAGTCTAACCGTAGTTGGGGCTTTAGGAAGTGAGGATCAGCACAGTTTACGGGCCAATCAACAAAAGGCGCAAAAGGAAGCGCCCGGGCCGCGATGACCCGGGCGCGCCGGTGTTTAGACGTGGCGGGAATCCCCGCTATAGAGCGTGGGTTACTGAGGAATATCCCCGGTCAGCCCTTCGATGTAGAAGTTCATGCCCAAAAGCGTGCCGTCATCGGCGGTTTGGCCGTCTGCCAACCAGGATGTGCCGTCCTGCTTGTTGATCGGACCGGTAAAGGTATGCACCTCGCCCGAGGCGATCGCGTCTTTCAGCGCCAGCGCCTCGGCTTTGACCTCGGCGGGGACTTCATCGGTGATTTCGCCGATCTTGACCATGCCCGGGGCGATGCCGTCCCAGGTGTCCTTCTGCTCCCAGGTGCCGTCGATGACCGCGCGCACGCGCTCGACATAGTAGGGCGCCCAGTCGTCGATGATCGAACTGATGCGCGGCTTTGGACCGAAAGCCGCCATGTCCGAAGCCTGACCAAAGGTAAAGACCGTGCCAGCCTTTTCGGCGGCGGCCTGGGGGGCGGTGCTGTCCGTGTGCTGCATGACCACATCGACGCCCGCGTCGATCATAGCCTGGGCTGCGTCGGCCTCTTTGGCGGGGTCAAACCAAGTGTAGACCCAGATCACCGTCATCTCGACATCCGGGTTGGCCTTTTTGGCCCACAGGTACGACGCGTTGATGCCGCGGATCACTTCCGGGATCGGGAAGGACGCGATGTAGCCGATCTTGTTGGTCTTCGTCATCTTGCCCGCGATGTGGCCGATGACAGCGCGGCCTTCGTAGAAGCGGGCCGAATAGGTGGACACGTTGGGGTGTTCGCGCTTGTAGCCCGTGGCGTGCTCGAACTTCACATCCGGGAACTTGGCGGCCACGGCGTTGGTGGCGTCCATGTATCCAAAGGACGTGGTAAAGATGATATCGGCGCCGCTCAGTGCCATCTGGGTGATCACCCGCTCAGCATCGGCGCCCTCGGGCACGCTTTCCTGGAAGATCGTCTCGACCTTGTCGCCGAACTCTTTTTCGACGGCCAGGCGGCCCTGGTCGTGCTCATAGGTCCAGCCGCCGTCGCCGACTGGGCCGACGTAGACGAAGCCTACCTTGGTCTTGTCCTGGGCCATAGCCGCCGGGGCGAGCCCCAGGCAAAGAGCCATGGCAGCGGCGGTGAGGAACGTGCGTTTTTTCATGGGTAACCTCCGTTGGAACGCGGGTCTTATAGGGTTTAGGTCTTAGGGTTGAAAGGCTGTCCAAGGCAGGCAGGAGCGGCCAGAGTGGCGCGAGCGCGCCCCGAGGACATGATCACCAGCACGACGATGGTCAGGATGTAGGGGGACATGGAAAGGTACTCGACCGGGATGCCCACGCCGCGGGCTTGCAAAAAAAGCTGGAGCGCCGTCAACCCGCCGAAAAGATAGGCGCCCACCAGCACGCCCCAGGCGCGCCAGCTGGAAAAAACCACCAATGCCAGGGCGATCCAGCCTGCCCCCGCGGTCATTCCTTCGGTCCATTGGGGCACCCGCACCAGGCTCAGGTACGCGCCACCGAGCCCGGCACACGCCCCGCCAAAGGCAATGGCACCCAGCCGCAAAAGCACGACCTTGTAACCCAGAGAATGGGCCGCGGTGTGGTTTTCGCCCACGGCCCGCAGCACAAGCCCCAAGCGGGTAAACCGCAGCGTGGCCCAGACACCAGCCACAATCGCGATGGACACATAGACCATAGCGTCATGGCGAAAGAGTACCGTACCCAGGATCGGAATATCCGAAAGAGGTCCCAGATTCAGGTCACCGATGTTGAGGCCGCGCAACCCAACATAGGGCTGCCCGATCAGCGACGCGATGCCCAGCCCGGTCAGCGTCAGCGCCAGCCCCGTGGCCACCTGGTTGGTCATCAGAAACTGGGTCAGCACGCCAAATATCATCGCCAACGCCGCGCCACCCAGCGCCGCGCCCGCGTAGCCCAAGACGGCACTTTGCGTCTCATATCCCACCGCAAAGCCGCAGATGGCGCCGACGATCATCATGCCCTCGACCCCGAGGTTGAGCACGCCCGTACGCTCCACCACCATTTCGCCGATGCCGGCCAAAAGGATCGGCGTCGCGGCCACCATCATGCCCGCCAAAAGCGCCAGGAACGGAAAGTCGGTCACGACGTCACCTCCCGGGGCACCCAGCGCAGGCGGAAGTTGATCAGCACGTCCGTGGCCAAAAGGAAAAAGAGAAGCATCCCCTGAAACGCCTGGATTGCCGCCGCGGGCAGGCCAAGCGAAAACGAAGCCAACTCGCCGCCGATGTAGGTCAGCGCCAGCAAGAGCCCCGCCAAGAGGATTCCCACCGGGTTGAGCCGCCCCAGAAACGCGACGATGATCGCAGTGAAGCCATAGCCCGAGGCAAAGTCGATGCTGATCTGACCCGACGGGCCCGACACCTCAAACATTCCCGCAAGCCCCGCAAGCCCGCCCGAGATACCCAGGCAAAGAACCACCAGCCAGTTCGGGTTCACCCCCGAAAACCGCGCCGCCCGGGCGGTCTGCCCGGCCAGCTTGATTTGGTAGCCCAGCATGTGCCTTTGAAACAGCACGTAAGTCACCGCCACCGCAGCGATGGCCGCGATCACGCCCCAGTGGACACCGGTGCCTTGGATTATCTCAGCATTGTGGGCGCTGGGGTAGCTGCGCAGGTTGCGCGATCCGGGAAAGCCCGCCCCGTCCGGGTTGCGCAAAAGCCCCAGCGCCATGGACGCCAGGATCTGATCGGCCACATAGACAAGCAGCAACGAAACCAGGATTTCATTCGTGTTAAAGCGGGTTTTCAAAAGCGCTGGGATCATCGCCCAGAGCACCCCGCCAAGCGCCCCCGCAAGCACCATAAGCGGAAAAATGAAAACGCTCTCGGTGGGGTAGAACGCCAGACCGCAGGCGGCGCCGAATATGGCGCCCATGATGAACTGCCCCTCGGCGCCGATATTCCAGATACCCGCTCGAAACCCCAGCGACAGCCCAAGCGCAATGAGGATCAGCGGCGCCGCCTTGATCAAAAGCTGCGGGCGCGCGTACCCGGCCACGGTTTCGTTGAAAAGCGGGTCCCAAAAGATGATGCGAATGGCCTCGAACGGGTTTTTGCCCAGGGCCGCGAACAGGATGCCACCCACCACCATGGTAGCGGCCACCGCAATCAGCGGGGTCAGGGCGATCATGGTCCGCGACGGCTGTGCACGGGGTTCAAGCCGCAGCATTAGCGTCCCCCATCAAGAGCCCGATTTCTTCGACGGTGACGCCCGCAGCGGCACGCACCGACGACAAGCGCCCGCCGGCCAGCACCGCAAAGGTGTCCGATATCTCCATCAGCTCGTCCAAGTCCTGGCTGATCACGATCACCGCGGCGCCTTTGTCGGCCAGGTCCACCAGGGCCGCGCGGATGTCGGCAGCGGCGGCCGCGTCCACGCCCCACGTGGGCTGATTGACCACCAGGACCTCGGGCCGCTGAAGGATCTCACGCCCGATCACGAACTTCTGGAGATTGCCGCCCGAAAGCGATTTGGCGGCGTTGCCCACCCCCGGGGTGCGCACGTCGAAGCGTTCGATCACTGCGCGAGCGAAGTTTGCGGTGGACATCCACTTCACAAAGCCGCGGTTGGTCAGTCGTTGGCGCGCGTGCCCGGTCAAAAGCGCGTTTTCGGTCAGCGTCATCTCTGGGGCGGCGGCGTGGCCCAGCCGCTCTTCGGGTGCGGCCAAAAGCCCGGCAACCCGGCGCGCGTTAGGGCCCCGGTGACCGACAGGCGCGTCCCGCAAGACGATACTTTCGGGCGCGGAGCGCGCCTCGCCAGAAAGCGCAGCCAAAAGCTCATCCTGGCCGTTACCGGCTACACCTGCGATCCCCAAAACCTCGCCCCCGCGGACGGTAAAGGAGATGTCTTCGAGCGACGTGCCAAACGGATCGGTGGACTTCATCGACAGCCCGTCGACACGCAAAAGCGGCGCGCCGGGGCTGTAACTGTGTGGCGCCGGACCGCGCAGGTCCGCGCCCACCATCATCCGCGCCATTGAGGCCGCGGTTTCCTGGGCCGGGATGCAGGTGGCTACCACATGCCCGCCCCGCAGGATGGTGGCGCGGTCACAAAGGACCCGGATCTCGTTAAGCTTGTGGCTGATATAGAGGATCGCCGTCCCCTGATCCCGCAAAAGCCTGAGTGTATCAAAAAGCGTCGACACCTCTTGCGGTGTCAGAACCGAGGTGGGTTCATCCATCACCAGAAGCGTGGGGTTCTGCAAAAGGCAGCGCACGATCTCGACCCGCTGGCGTT